>JAAYQG010000176.1 GCA_012519415.1 Treponema sp.
ACAAAACTGAAAAATTTTTTGCTTTCAATACAATCTTCATTAGAAAGTACAACATCTTGAACTTCATAGCCTTTATGTGACTTTAAGTAAATGTGAACTTTATTATCATCATCTTTTGAAATGCTCACGTTGCCATGAATATAACTTCTGGGGTCTATAAAAATTCCATCCAGCGAATTTTCAAATTTTGCGCTGATAACAACATCGGAAGCAGGCATAGTAAATTTTAAATCCGAAATAATCTTGCTTTTTTCGAGCGAAGCAACTTGAAGTGTATTTTTTGCTAAAACCTTGCCTTTATCGGCAGTAATTTCAAGGTGAATTTCTTGACCGGCAAACGCATTATAAACATTTGGCGTAATTGTTCCACCATTTAATTCTTCAACAACGAGAGAATATAATTTTGCTTTAGAATCAAGCAAAGCAGCTCGACGAGCAAATTCTGCCTGCTCTGCCCTGCGCTGCTGTTCCGCTTCTAATGCAAGTCTTTGGGCTTCAAGGTCGGATTTTCTTTTTGAACATGAACGAACTAACAGACACAAAATAATAAGCAGAATAACGCCGCCACTTATAAGAATTTTTTTAACTTTTTTCTTTTTCATAAACGTGCTATGCCCTCTTTGCTCAAATAATCAAATTGATTATTACCGATTTATTCAATCATTAATAAATATTTTTATTTGCCGGAATGTTCAATACCATGGAACGTTTCAAGACGCCGTAATTCTGCACAAGATACATAAGTCGAAATAAAAGGAATTGAATCCGCCTGTTATTTTTTGAAAATGTATACCTCGCTATCGTTTCATCTAAAGTGAAATACAAGCAGTAAATTTCAAGCCACCAATTTTTTAATATTTTTCGAGGTATTGGTTTTATTTTCGGCAATTTCGGCGATTTTGGGCATATGGTATCGGCAAAAGTTGGAAAAAATTAACAATATGAATTGTAAAATTCTCACTTATGCAAGCAAAAGAGTATCAAATATTATAAATAAAATATCGCAGTCGGGTACATTCCTTTATAGTAACGCAACGTCGAGGTATGTACCCTCTATACGAATCAAGAATAGCAAATATGGAAAATTTAATCTTTACAGATTATCAAAAAAACCTTTGGCTTTTAAAAGTTCAGCATTCAAAATGCCACCTAACGCTGCACCACGTTTTGTATTGTGGCTTAATGCAACAAATTTAATATCAAAAACAGGACATTTTCTCAAACGACCGACAGAAACAGCCATACCTTTATCAGCTTCTCTATCTCGACGCGGTTGAGGTCTATTATTTTCGTGGCGCACAATAATAGGACGTTCAGGAGCATTCGGCAAATTCAATTCTTGCGGAACAGCACGGAACGATGTCCATATTCGTTCAATTTCTTCAAGACTTGGTTTTTTATCTTCAGGCAAATCAAATTCAAGAGAAACACAAGCTGTATGACCATCAATAACAGGAACACGATTGCAATGAGCAGCAACAAGCGGGCCTTTAGCATTTTCGATTTTGCCGTTTTTTACAGTACCAAGAATTTTAAGACATTCATTTTCTGTTTTTTCTTCTTCGCCGCCAATATATGGAACAATGTTATCAATAATATCAAAAGAAGAAACGCCCGGATAACCTGCTCCAGAAACAGCCTGCATTGTCGTTACAATCATGCGCTTAACAGGATATCCTGCCTGCTGCAATGCGTAAATTGGTGCCATATATGACTGCAAAGAACAATTCGGTTTTACAGCAATAAAACCTTTATTCCAACCATAATGTTTTTTTTGTTCCACAATAACATCAGTATGCTGCGGATTGATTTCCGGAATCAGCATAGGGACATCTTCAGTCCAGCGGTTTGCACTTGCATTAGATACAACAGGAATTCCTGCTGAAGCATAAGACGATTCAAGTTCCTTAATAGCGTCTTTATCCATTTCAAGAGCACTAAACACAAATTTACATTTGCCTTTTGCGCTAGACACATCGTTTGCATCTTGTACAACAAGATTTGCAACAGTAGCAGGAATATTTGCACCGATAAGCCAGCGGTTTTCTACAGCATCTTTATATAATTTTCCTGCTGAGCGCGGACTTGCAGCAACATAAGTAACCTCAAACCAAGGATGATTTTCAAGATTTGCAATATAACGCTGACCGACCATGCCGGTTGCACCTAAAACACCAACAGATATTTTATTATTCATATCAACTTCTCCAATTATAATCCACACTCTTCAAGAGCAGATTCAATTACTTTTTTAGCATTTTCATGAATTTCAACTAAAGGCAACCTAACTCCACCAGCAGGAAGCCCTTTGTAATTCATAGCATATTTTATCGACGTCGGATTACCATCAACAAATGCAGCATTAAAAAACGGCAAAAGTCTATAATGTATATCCAAAGCTTTTTTTGTTTCACCGTTTAATGCAGCATCCACCATTTCACTTATCAGCGACGGTGTAAGGTTTGAAACAACCGAAAAAACTCCATCGCCTCCGACAGAAATCAACGGCAATGTCAAACTATCATCGCCACTTAATACAGAAAATTCAGGCTTAACACGACCTATGCGAGCAATAACTTCCATCATTTGATGAATATTTCCAGAAGCCTCTTTTACAGCAACAACATTGGGTAGCTGTGCAATACGACACAAAAGATCAGTTGAAATATTTTTTCCAGTTCTTCCGGCAATATTATAAACAATAATAGGAATGCCTATTTTTGAAAGCACTTCAAAATGGCGGAAAATACCTTCATCAGACGGTTTGTTATAATAAGGCGTAACAACCAAAGCGTAATCCGCTCCCATTTTTTTTGCGCGTTCAGTATAGAAAACGGCATCTTTTGTGCAGTTTGAGCCGGTTCCAATTATAACGGGAACATCGCGACCGGTTTTTTTTGTATATTCCCTAGATTCTGAAATTATAATTTCTATGAGTTTAACTTCGTCTTCATTTTCATCTAAAGTCGGAGTTTCTCCTGTTGTTCCAAGTGCAAGCAGTCCCGTTATTCCACCTTCAAGCTGAAACTGAACTAATTTGCGCCAGCCTTCAAAGTCAATGGACCCATCGCTAAACATCGGAGTTACCAAAGCAGTAAATGCACCACGCAATTTTGACATGTAATGCCTCCAAAATATCTACATGCTTTTATAAAGCTTTAAGTATATTATGTAATTTTATGCAGATTATTGCATTTTTATGCAACAATTACAAGTATTGGCAGAAAAAAAATCACACCAAACACTGTTTTGCAATTTGGGGAATCTATAAGTTTACATTCGCATTTATAATTTTTAGAATCAACCATAGTCAAAAATTTTGCCAATTATACTTTATTATCTTATAAACAAAACTTCGAGCTTGACGGTCTATTAGATATAGAATTTATTTATTTTATCGCTTTTGAACATTGAGATAAGCTTTTTTTTGATTTATAATAAACATACATTTGTTTGTCTTAAAAAATTTTTTCATATTTTGATTCAAGGAGGTTTTATGAGCGAAAACTCAAAAGAGGCAGAACTTGTAAAAACAAGCTATTATTCCACAGTGTGCGAAAAAGACAAAAATGTAATTATTTTACTTCCTCCAAATTATTCACCTGAAAAGAAATATCCTGTTCTTTATATTCTTCACGGTTATTTTCAAGACGAAACCTCATTGGCAGGTTCACTTTCAGAGGGAAATTCTAAAACAATTACAAACCTCATTTTAGCGGGAAAAGCCAAAGAAATGATTACAGTTTTTCCGTTTATATATTCGAGCAAAACAAAAAACCAATGCTCATCAATTTCCGACCCACACGACTGGGATGCTTATGATAATTTTGTAAATGATTTAACTATAGATTTGATGGCGTGGCTTAAAAAGAATTTTTCAATCCTTGAAGGAAGAGAAAACACGGCAATAACCGGTTTTTCTATGGGCGGCAGAGAAGCTTTAGCCATAGGACTTGCACATCCGGAACTTTTTGCATATATAGGTGCAATAGCTCCTGCACCAGGTCTTACGCCAAATTATATGCACCCGGGACAATTTAAAGAAATTGATGTAAAATTTGAAAAGCATCTTGAGCCGAAACTTTTGCAAATCTGCGTCGGTAGCAAAGACGATGTTGTAACAAATTTTCCCGAATCGTATCACAAAATCTTTAAGAAAAACAAAATAAACCATGAATGGTGGATTGTTGACGGTAGCGACCACGGCGATCCTGCTATTACAGATGGTATAACTAAATTTTGCAAAAGGATATTCAAATGAAAAAACAAGCATTCAACCCTTATCTTCCATCATGGGAATATATTCCAGATGGAGAACCACATGTTTTTGACGGACGCATTTACATTTATGGTTCACACGATTTTTTTAACGGTTGGGTTTTCTGTCTTGGAGATTACATCTGCTACTCTGCACCTGTAGATGATTTGAGCGACTGGCGTTATGAAGGTGTTATTTATCCTAGAACAGCAGACCCTCTTAACAAAGACGGAAAAATGTGTCTTTATGCTCCGGATGTTACAGTAGGTCCTGACGGCAGGTATTATCTTTATTATGTACTTGATAAGGTAAGCATTGTTTCAGTTGCAGTTTCAGACACTCCGGCAGGAAAATACGAATTCTATGGATACGTTCATTACAAGGACGGAACAAGACTTGGTGAAAAAAAAGGAGATGAACCGCAATTTGATCCGGCCGTTCTTACAGAAGGTAACAAAACATATCTTTACACCGGTTTCTGCGGACGTGGCGATAAAAGCCGACATGGTTCTATGTGCACAACACTCGGCAAAGATATGCTTACAATAGAAGAAGAACCGGTGTTTGTTGTCCCCGGCATTGAATATGCCGCCGGTTCTACATTTGAAAATCATTCGTTTTTTGAAGCTCCTTCAATAAGAAAAATCAACGATGTTTATTATTTTATTTATTCTTGTGAATCAATGAAAGAACTCTGCTATGCAACTTCAAAAAATCCAAGAAAAGATTTTGTGTACGGCGGCGTTCTTGTTTCAAATGAAGGCGGTAACAATCACGGAAGCATAGCTAAAATAAAAAACGATTGGTACGTTTTCTATCACAGGCATACAAACGGCACTTGGTACAGCCGCCAAGCCTGCGCAGAAAAAATCAGAATCTTAGAAGACGGTTCTATTCCACAAGCTGAAATGACTTCATGCGGTCTTAACGGCGTACCTTTAAAGGGCAAAGGTGAATATTCTGCACATATCGCATGCAACCTATACAACAGAAAGGAAAACAACTTTTTCATTGAAGGCAGTTATCCTAGATTAACACAAGACGGCAAAGACGGTGATGAAATAGAAGGTCATATCGAAAACATCAAAAATGGAGATTCAATCGGTTTTAAATACTTTGATTTTTCGGATACAAAGAAAATTACAATAATTACACGCGGTTATTGCGGCGGCACTTTTGAAGTTAGAACTTCACTTGCAGAAGCTCCACTTGCAAAAATCAAAATCGAATATACAAATGGTTGGGAAAAATTCTCAAGTCCAATAGATTTATCTTGCGGCAAAGCACCGCTTTATTTGACATATTGCGGCAATGATGTTGCAAGTTTGAAAGGATTTATTCTTGAATGAGATTGCGTTTTGCGTTTGGGTTTAATCTAAAATTTGGGTTTAATCTAGCAAAACGCCAAGTTTTCGTGGGCGAAAACTTGAAGATTGGTGTGGCAGGTGGGCTTTTATCTACAATTTGAAGTTTATGTTAGCAAAACGCCAAGTTTGTGCGAGCACAAACTTGAAGATTGGTGTGGCAGGTGGGCTTTTATCTACAATTTGGGATTAATCTAGCAAAACGCTTAATTTACATTTTTGGGGTTATGTGTGGTGGAATTTTTTGCAATATTCGAATATTTTTTTTGCAGCATTTTTATGGGTTAAGGGTCCTGGATGAAACCTTGAACCTTTATCTTCATCTTTAACTTCAAGACTCATAGACTGCAAAACCATTGTATCAACTTTTTTATCTTTAGATTCTGCAATGTACATCGACACGCCTTTTTCAAGATATTTAGAAAGTTCCGGAATTTCAAGCATTCCCCAAATCCAGCAAATTCTAGCTTTGGGATTGTTTTTACGAATAATTTTTAGAAAATCCTTAACGCCATAAGATATTTTTATTGCATCTTCTTCAAAATACGAACCGTCAAGATTTTTTCGCATTTTGTATTCAACACCATTTTCTATCCACGGTGGCGAATTAAATGCACCCGAATCATTTGTGCCAAGATTAACAAAAACAAAATCATTTTGACATATCGAAAAATCAAATTTTTCTATGCTTCCGAGCCTTTTTTGATTTTCACCTGAACATAAACCACAAACTTGTTCGTAATATGGCGGAATTATCGTATTTCGGTTGTTGTTCCAACCGGTTACAACTCCCCAGCCACATTGTGAAATAAGTGAAAAATCTGCATTCAAAGCATTTGCTGCTTGAACTGCATAAGTTTTTGACGGAGAAATCCACGTACTTATCCATTCTTCTTCTTTTATGCTCCCCACAAGTCCTTCGCCGGAAGTAATACTATCACCTACAAATTCAATCATCGGTTTTTTCTTTTCAATCGGAAGAAACTCACCGTTTTTTGCAAGTGCAAAAGAATGGACAAGACAAATCTGTCTAAGATCGTCGCACATAGCCTGCGAATCTCGCATAAAACAAATAGTGTTCACAGTTTTTTCAGAAAATCCTCTGCAAAGGCAAATCCATTTTTTGCCTTTTTCAAGCATGAAACGTGAAATAATGCGCCCGTTAATCCAAACACAAGCCCAAACTTCATTGACAGAATAATCTGTTTCAACAAGTGCCCAGACTTCGCTTGATTTTGCCTTAATTTCAAGCCCCGAAGCACCCCAAAAAAGCGACACGGGTTTTTCGTTTTTCAATGCGTTTGAAACATTGCGCCCTAAAAGATGAATATATGGAATTCTTGAGATTTTATATTCTTTAAGATTTTCATTTAATATTTCACTCATAAAAAAATTGTACAATCAAAACATATTTCTGAACAACGTTTGAACAACGTTTGAACAACGTTTGAACAACGTTTGAACAGCGTTTGAACAGCGTTTGAAAACAAAAACCCCGAAGCTAATACTTCGAGGTTTTCCTTCGCCTTTGTTACAAATTAATTACATTTCGCAGATTGGTACAAATGTTTCTGCTTTAAGGGAAGCTCCGCCAATCAAGCCGCCGTCAATATTCGGCTGAGCGAGAAGTTCAGCAGCATTAGAAGCTTTCATTGAGCCGCCGTACTGAATAATAACTTCGTCAGCAACTTTTTGATTGTAAAGCTTCGCAATATAACCGCGTATGAACTTATGAATAGCTTCTGCATCAGCAGGAGTTGCAGTTTTACCAGTACCTATTGCCCAAACTGGTTCGTAAGCAATTGTTACGTTTTTCATCTGTTCAGCAGTTACACAAGCCAAACAAGCAGAAAGTTGAAATGCGCAAACACTTTCAGCTTCTCCAGCTTCTCGCTCTGAAAGAAGCTCGCCAATGCAAAGAACTACTTCCATGTTTTCCGCTAAAGCACGGCGAACTTTTTTGTTGATAAGCTCATCTGTTTCACCAATTTCGTGACGGCGTTCTGAATGACCAAGAATAACACATGTGCAACCTACATCTTTAAGCATTTCGCAAGAAATTTCACCTGTATGAGCACCGTTTTCTGTTGCAGCGCAATCTTGAGATCCAAGAATAATATTTGAACCTTTTATTACTTGCGCAACAGCATCAAGATAAACAAAAGGAACTCCAATCATGTATTTGTTTTTTTTGCCTTTAAGTTGAGCAACCAAATCTTTTGCTAAAGCAACAGCTTCCGCCTTGTTTGTATTCATTTTCCAGTTGCCTGCAATATAATGTGTTCGTGCCATTTTAATTCTCCATAATTTTGTAAAGTGATTTTTGTTTCACGGTTAAATATTTATTTTGTTTCAAGGCAAGCGATTCCCGGAAGTGTTTTGCCTTCAAGGAATTCAAGAGAAGCTCCGCCGCCTGTTGAAACGTGGCTCATTTTAGATGCAAGATTAAACTTATTAACAGCAGCTACAGAATCTCCACCGCCTACAACGCTCATTGCACCTTTTCCAGTTGCTTCTGCAACAAGTTTTGCAACTTCACCTGTTCCATTTGCAAACGATTCAAATTCAAATACACCAACAGGTCCATTCCATACAATAGATTTGGCGTTAAGAATTTCATTTTTGTAGATTTCAAGTGTTTTCGGACCGACATCCATGCCCATAAGATTTTCAGGAATATCAACAGCGTTAATAGCAACTGCTGCTGCATCTGCGCTGAAACTTTCCGCACCGATATGATCTAAGGGAAGAACGATGCGAACTTTCTTTTCGGCAGCCTTTGCAAGAAGATCTTTTGCAGTCTGAATAAAATCGTCTTCAACAAGTGATTTTCCGATTGCATGACCTTGTGCTTTAAGGAATGTATAAGCCATACCGCCACCAATAATAAGTGCAGATGCGTTTTTGAGAAGACTTTCAAGAACAGCAATTTTAGAAGAAACTTTCGCACCGCCAATAATTGCAATCATCGGTTTTGCAGGATTTGTAACCATCGGTTCAATGTATTGAACTTCTTTTTCCATAAGAAATCCACCTACATTAACTTTTACAAATTTTGAAATAGAAGCTGTAGAAGCTTGGTCGCGGTGAGCTGTGCCAAATGCATCATTTACAAAAATATCACCATATGAAGCAAGTTCTTTTGCCATAACATCACGTTCAGAAGATTCTTTTGAAGTTTCTTCTTTATGGAAACGTGTGTTCTCAAGCATTGCTACTCCACCATCTTGCAGAGCATCAATTGCAGCTTTTTGTCCAAGTGCATCGGGAAGGAATTTCACTTCTTTGCCAAGTTTTTCAGCAAAATATTTTACAACCGGTTCAAGACGGTTTTTTCCATTGATAAATTTTTCCGTATCAGCATCTGTCCAAGTTTTGCCTGCTTTTTCTGCCTTTTCTTGAGCTTTCTTAACGTCTTTTTTGGGGTCGCCCAAATGGCTCATTAAAACCAACGAACGCGGTTTTTGTTCAAGGATGTATTTAATTGTCGGCAAAGCCGCCATTATGCGTGTGTCGTCTTGAACAACACCGTCTTTCATGGGAACGTTAAAATCAACGCGCATTACAATGCGTTTACCAGTAAGATCAATACCCTTTACTGTCTTAATCATGTGGAAACCTCCAGTATATAAGCCGGCACAAAATGCACCGAACTATGTTTCTAATATTTTTATAGAGAAAAATATATCAATAATGATAATAAAAGTAAAGATCGTTTTCGCGTTGGGATTAGTATAGGCTACAAATCGAAGTCTATTCATCAAAAGTATATTTACTTCAATTCCGTTGAAAAATATACTTTTGCATTTTCAAAACAGATTGCGTTTACAATCGAACCGAGTTGGTTCACATTATTTGGATATTCACCGTTTTCAACCCATGAGCCGAAAAGATTGCATAAAATTCGTCTGTAATATTCATGGCGCGGATAAGACAAAAAACTTCTGCTGTCTGTAAGCATTCCGACAGAAGTTGAAAGCATTCCTAAATTGCCAAGAATTTTAAGCTGCTCTATCATGCCGTCGCGATGATCGCAAAACCACCACGCAGAACCGAACTGCATACGCCCTTTTATACCGCCTTGGAAACAGCCGATAAGCGTGCACAAAGAGTAATAATCTTTTGGATTAAGTGAATAAACTATTGTTTTTGGCATATTCTGTTCATTCATGCGATCAAGCAACCCTGAAAGAGGAAGGGCAAAGCTTGAATCATAACTTGCGTCAAAACCTGTGTTGGCTCCAAGCGATGCAAAAGCTTTTAAGTTGTTATCACGAATTGATTGAATATGAAGCTGAACAACAATGCCAAGCTTATAATAAATCGGTGCAAGATTTGAAAGAATAAAACTTTGATAAGCGGAAGCATCTTCAACTGCAACTTTTTTGCTTTCAAGAGCATTTTTTAAAGCTCGTTCTGCCGCTTCTTCTTCTGCTTTGCGTCCTTCTTTATCATTTACAGCAGCACAAAGAGGAATCTCTGAAATTCCATGGTCAGAAGATACACATCCGGCTTCAACAAAAAAAATTAGCCGATTTTCAAGTGCATTCAGCACATCCTTAACAGAAGTAATTCTTATACCGCTTGCATTTTCAAGCTTTTGTATATAATTTTTAAAATCATCTGCCAATATATTCAAAGCATTATCCGGTCTAAAAGACGGTGCAACTTTTGTTTTGATTTTACCAATCTTTGCAGAACCGTCTTTTATATTTTTATGATATTCAAGCGAATCTACAGGGTCATCTGTTGTGCCAATAGCAAATATATTCATTTTCTCGAATATATTCTTTACACAAAAATTCGGTTCAGCAATTTGTTCGTTTGCTTTTTTCCAAATACGTTCAGCAGAAGCAGATGTAAGCGGTTCGGTTATGTTAAAATAACGTTGCAATTCAAGATGTGTCCAATGATAAAGAGGATTTCCGATTAAATTTTCTACAGTTTCCGCCCATGCAAGAAATTTATCATAAGGTTCGGCATTTCCGGTTATAAATTGTTCTTCAAACCCAAATGTTCTCATCTGTCGCCATTTATAATGATCGCCTTCAAGCCAAAGTTCAGTTAAATTACAAAAATTCCTGTTTTCAGCAATATCTTTCGGACTTAAATGACAATGATAATCCCAAAGTGGCTGCTTTTTGGCATATTCATGATAGAGAATTTCGGCAGTTGAAGTTTCGAGCAAAAAATTGTTGTCCATAAATGTTTTCATAATCAACCTCTGTCAAGTTATTGATTTTGTTTTCCAAACGCCGCTGAAATAACGAATTACACAAATAATTGCAGTTATTGCCCATGTTGCACCATTTGTTATCCAAACGCCCCACACACCAATAAATGCAATTTGTGTTAAAATAAAAGAAAGTGAAACGCGACATATAACTTCCGTAATGCCATTTATCATTGAAAAAGCCGTATCACCTGCGCCATTTAGCAAACCTCTCGGCACATAAATCATTCCAAGTGGAAAATAGAACCATGAAGTTATTCTTAAAGCTCTCATTCCCATATCAATAACATTTTTATCATCAACAAAAATACTGCAAATTGAATACCCGAATATATACATAATCGGAAGCATACATGCACTAAAAACGAATGCAATTATTGCAGCACGAGAAAATCCTTTTTTTACACGCTCTAATTTATGAGCACCAATATTTTGTCCAGAAAAAGTACTTACTGCCATTCCAAGTGAACTATACGGCTGTTGAACAATCATTTCAATACGATTTGTTATTGTAAAAGCAGCAACAGCAAGTGCTCCAAAACTATTTACAACAGACTGTAATATAACGCAAGAAATTGCAATAAGTGAATGCTGCATCGCAATAGGAGTGCCAAGCTTAAATGCAAGACCTATAAAGTGATAATTCGGCTCAAGTTCTTTTTTAGACAGTCTAAAATAATTTATGCGTTTTACAGAATAAATAAGACATAATATTGCACTTAAAGCTTGTGCTATTACTGTAGCAACAGCAACACCTGCAACTCCCCAGCCAAAGCGAACAACAAAGAGTAAATCAAGAATAATATTTATAATAGAAGAAATAACCAAAAAATAAAGAGGCGTTTTTGAATCTCCCAAAGCACGCAATATAGCAGAAATTCCATTGTAGAGAGTAATAAAAATCATTCCGCCGCCAGTTATTCGTAAATATATTATTGAATCTTTTATTATTTCATCTGGAGTTCTAAGAATACGAAGAATTGCGGGAGCAAAAACAATAGCAATCGTACTTACAACTATTATTGCAGAAGAAAGTACATAAATTGAATTAGCAATCGTTGTTCGCACATTTTTTTCTTCTCCTGCTCCAAAATACTGAGAAACAATAATACCAATCCCAAGCGCAAGACCGGAACTGAGCGAAAAGAAAAGAAAACCTATCGAACTACATGCACCAACAGCAGCGAGTGCATTTGCACCTACGAAACGCCCAACAACAACTGAATCAACCATGTTATAAAGTTGCTGAAAAAGGTTACCAAACAAAAGAGGCAGCGAAAAGCTTAACAAATGCTTTGACGGACTGCCAACGGTCATGTCTTGAACACTCATATTTTGAATCTAGTAAATAACAAAATGAATGTACATAGAGAAAAACACTTAAGATTGTAATTTTACACCTTTTTTTGAAACAACTAAAAGTTTTCAGCCAGAATAAAGCAACGCAATATTTTAGCTTTTAGACTTTAAATATTTTTACTGCGTCGTTCATTGAACTTACAGCTCGACGATTTGAACCAACACTATCTACAACTTGTTCAATAGCAGTGCTCATAACTTCAGAAGCAGAAACTCCTTCAGCAACAAGTTTTACAGCAGCTTCTGAAGAAGCAACAACATCTTTCATTGTTTTTCTTACATTGGCAGCTCGCACACTTTCATGTTCTGTCAAATCTTTTATAGCTTGAATCGCACTAACCATATCGTTTGTGGTACGCAATGTTTCTGAAGCACCAACCATTTGCTCCTCCATTGCGGAAGAAATTGTTCTAATTAGAGCATTGGTATGGTCAACATTTTCTTCAATTTCTCTGAACGAGCGACCTGCAACAGCTATTGCTTCTACACCACCATCGATTTTTGCAACCATTTCTTTGATTTTTTCTTGAATATCTTTTGCACTTTTTGCAGAAGAACTTGCAAGAGAACGAACTTCATCAGCGACAACAGCAAACCCCTGCCCCATTGAGCCTGCATGAGCCGCTTCTATTGCCGCATTCATTGAAAGCAAGTTTGTTTGAGAAGCAATTTTTTGTATTATCTTTACAATTCCTTGAACTTCATGCGACATAGACTGAATCTGTTCAATAGAAGTAATTGCAGAATTAATTGCATTATTTCCTTTTGAGCTTGTTTGAGTCAAAAGCGTAGAAACTTCATCAGCTTTTCGGGTCATTTCAGCAACAGAAGCAATATTAGACGACATTTGCGTAATCGAAGCTGAATTCTCTTGTATCGCGCTAGTCTGCTCAAGAATATGAGTTTTTACAACTTCAACATCTTGAATTAAATCATCAACATCTTTATTTGCTGTATAAATAAGCTCATTTCGAGATTTACTATCAGAATCGATGCTTTTAAATGCTTCAATCATTCCAGATAACGCACTTTGGGCTGAATCTGTAACTTCAGTCAATATATCAGAAGTTTCTGATACAACATCCGTATCATTTTTCAAATCTTTAAACATAAGAGAAAGCTGCTTTATAAGCACATTAATAGCACCAGAAAGAGAACCATAATCGTCCATCATGGCAAGGTTTAAACGGCTGGTCAAATCGCCATTGTTTGCAATATCATGCACACGCTTAATATTTTCATCAATTCGCTTAGAAAAACCGTTTAATACAATTCTCATTATTATCATAGGCGGAACAAGTGCAAAAATGCTTGCAATGCCAACTTCACTTAAAAAAGTACCGATTGCATTTCTATGCGATGAAGTTTGAAGTTGATAAATAAGCCCGAATGGAACAACAGCAATATTTATACAAACATAAAACATTGAAATAAAAAACATAAGATATGTAGAAGTCGCAAAACGGAAAGCTTTTCTTTCATTAAATGATTCAACAGTATGAATTTCGAGCATTTTACGATACGGAACAAGAATTTCATTTAAACCCAAAATTTCAATTCCCGCAGCCATTGAACCTGCCGATACAGAATAAACTATTGTTACAATTATATGTATCATAGATGAAAAAACCGGATTAGGAGATTTTCGTAATAAGACAACAATAATTTGCCCGAGAAAAAAGCCTACAAAATTCGACGCAAACAATAAAACAGCTATTTTTCTGTAAGCAGCAAGGCATTTATTTTTTTCCGCATCACTCGGCTTTTCTCCGCCTTTACGAACACGCCGTACTACAGAATCAAACGGTTGAATAATATAATATGCGATTATACAAGTTATTGCTACACACACAAACAGCACAATTAAAGGTGCTGTTATATTAATCCACATACTTGCAGGATCTCTGTAAATAAAGAAATAAGAAAAACCACGAATCAAAAAATATACCGCAAAAGATGTTGAAACTATTAGTAATAAAAAACTCGCAAAAATAAACATAACAGAAGTATACCGTAGTATTATGAATAACTCCAGCTGTTTTTAAAAAATAGTACATAAAAAAGGGATGCTTTGGGTTGATTTTACAAATTTGTAATTAATCTGACAAAACATTGAGTTTGTAATTTTAGGAATTAAAGCTTTCAAAACGATAAAATTCTTCTGTTATATTTTTTTTTCAATTGCAAGAAAATCTTTTGGGGAAAGTGGTTCTGAAAACAAAATGCCTTGAACATAATCTGCACCTGATTGTTTTACAAGTTCATATTGAGAAGCATTTTCAATTCCGTCAACCAAAACATTAAGTTTATTTTCTTTAAATGCGTTGACAAGACTAATAAAAATCCTTGAGGCTTCATTGCTTTTTTCTACATTGGGCAGCATTATGCTATCAAATTTAACAATAGAAAAAGGAAGTTCAACGATATTAGCAAAGTTTGAACAACTTGTGCCAAAGCTATCTAAACAAAACATTATGCCGTTTTTGGCAAGCTCAATTATTTTTTCACGGATAAGCACAAGTTCGTCAACAAAAATGCTTTCAGACATTTCAATGATTATGCTTGAAGGCGGAAGCGAATACCGATGAAGCACTGCAAGAATATCGTTTATAGCGGAAGGTTTTTTCATATGTAAAGCTGAAAAATTTATCAAAATCGCATTAACAAAGCCATGATTTTCGCTTATAAAACGACATACTTTTTCAAACAATAATATACCAAGATTGTCAATTAGCCCGCTATTTTCTGCAACTTGAATAAATTCATAAGACGGAACATCTCCAATTTCAGTATCAAGCAGTTTCGGCAAAGCTTCAGCATAAAGAAGCTTGCCTGTTTTTTTAGAATAAATCGGTCGAAAGAAAACTTGAATCTGTTCCGAATCAAAGCGAAGTTCTCTTTTTAATGTATTTAAAATAGTCGTTTCTCTCGTAATTTGTGTTACATAATTATCAGGGCAAAGAACAATACATTCGGAATCTTTGCCTCTTGTTTTAAGTAAAAGTCTGTTAGCAGCACACATCGCCGCATGATACGAATTTGCATTTTCCGGCATAGAAACAATTGCAATATGAATATTTACCATACAACGAGAATCATTTTCTTTTTTTACTTTTTCAATAATACTATTCATAGCTATCATTAAATTTTTTACTTTGTCTATATCATCAGAAAGAACTGCAAATCTGTTTGAAGAAAGATGAAACGCATTTTTATTGAAAATTCTGGCAATTCCTTTTGATAAATCAAAAATCAAAGCATTTGTTATTTCAACACCAAGACACACTTGTACAGCATTAAAATTATCAATTGAAATTACAGCAAATTTTCCCTTATATCCTTTTGATAATGAATGAGCGAGAAAACGTTCCGTTAAAAGATTTGTGTTTATATCATATTCTATTAAATCAGCTTGAATAGTCAAATAAATAAGCAAAAGAGGTGCAAATGAAGCGGTTCCTACCATTACAAAATACGTGGTGAAAAATTGTATTGCCGAAATTAAAAAAAACATAAGCGGATATAGTATAAAAACAAAAGTAACACGCGGAGTTAAATAATTCCTATTTATTAAGACAATTATTATTATTCCAATAGCATATATGGAAGATAAAATATAAGTTATGTTTTTAAATGGACCGCGAGTATACCCATTTACAGCGTCGTAATAAAAAAGGAGTCCGGTTTTTACATTAAGCAAAACAAAAAGGAAATAAACTATAAACGGAAAAGTTAATATCGCATAAATCGTCCGTTTGTTTCTATGTTTTTCAGAAGCAAAATTATATCCATACAAGCTAAAAAGATACGGAATTAATCCAAGTTGAATAAAATAAAATGTCGTTATAGCAGTACATACCGGAATAGGAAATTTTCCAAAATTCAAAATGCAATAAATAGAAATTATATTTGTAAACGATGATAAAAAAACCAACAACGTACAGAAAAAGAAAAGTTTATGTATATGGTCGTAAATTGAAAAAGACATGAATAAATTAAAAAGCATTATGCCTGAAAGAATAAAAATACAGATTTCACCTAAAACGTTATACATAAAATCTCCAATAAATTAATTATCTATAAATTTATTTATTATTTTATCACACCTTTTTCAATTTATCATGTAAAAGCGTTTCGCGTTGGGTATTTTTTACAAATTTGGGATTAATATAGCGAAACGCCAAGTTTGCAGTTTAATCAGACGTCCTTGTCTGATTAAACTGCCACTGCCTCC
>JAAYQG010000177.1 GCA_012519415.1 Treponema sp.
GTTTTCAGTGTAAAGTTGGGCGTTATTTATATTGTCCGTTCTGTTTGGAGCAAAATTAGATGGCTGAAATCTTGAGACAAGATGCTTTCTTCCAACTGCTTCAGTTGCTGCTATTAATGGTATTTTTAATATATCCCTATTCATTATGCTGCTGTTTCTGCCATTCCTAAAATTCTTGCCAACATTTCTCTCAAATTAGCCTCAACGTCGGCTGCGTTTTCTTTTAAATTCCCATTAAAATTCATGGTTTCCACCATGCTTCTAAGTGTGATGTTTATCTGTTGAGCCTTACCAGCACTTACACCTGCCGAATTACCCATGCTGCCACCATACAAATCATTATTTGTGGTCAGATTGCCGCCTTCTGCATTCTTTTTGCGTTGATAATCTTTATATGCGTTCTTAACCTCATCTATAGTTATGACTCTGTTTCCTGGATCTTGCCCTTTGCTTTTTAGATACTGCCTGTACCGCTCTATAATCTCAGCTTCAGTTAGCTTTGAACCGCCTTCTCCTGCCTCTCTATATGCTTCACCTACATCTTGATATTCACTAGACTTAAAGAGACCTGCTATTTTATCAACAATTCGACCTATTGACTTGTCGTATATTTCTTTTATTCTTCCAAAAATCTTATATACAAGGTCTTTCAGCCATCTAAATGCGTTAGCTATTGGTTCTATGAAATATTTTCGTATTACGCCGGCAAATACTCCAAATTTTTCCGAAATCCAATTTACTGCCTTTGAAACGGCTCCCACAATTGTTGACCATATATTACTAAAAAAATCAACTATTGGTGTAATAAATCTCACAATGCCATCATACATCCATTTCACAGAATAAACTATACTGTTAATAACGCCTTTCACCACCTTAAAGATGGCTGAAAATATAATTTTAAAAAACACTCCGACATTGTGAATTATTGCTTTAATTGAAGCCCAAGTCCCTTTGACGAGATTACGAAAACCCTCGCTTTTATTCCACAGGGTTCTAAATACCGCAATTAACAACGCTATAATAGCTGCTATCCAACCAATTATAGGAATACTCATAATTGCCACTCCTATACCTCTACAAGCGCTTGTAGCAGTTACGCGTAGAAATTGAAACATACCTCCAGCTGAAGCTATAGAATACTTTAAAACACCTAGTCTTAAAGAAGCAGTTAACACTCCAACTCTTATGCTTTTTACAAATCCACCCCAGCTCCTTGACATGCCTCTTATTAGTTTTGTAAGAATTACAAATATTGGTGCAAGTTGAGATAACGGTACTATCATTTTGCCAATTTCTGCTATATAAGCTGTTGCTCCACCTGTTGCTTCAAATAAAGACACCTTTATATCATCAACAGTATCCTGCATTTTTGCAATTTTCCCAGATGTTGTTTCGGCTGCCGTTTCTGCTCCTTTATAAAACCTGCCTCCCTCTTCTGTTGCCCACTCTAATGCTTGAGATAACATGTCGGCAGATATAGCTCCTTTACTCATCTCATCCTTTAAAACAGCCATACTTTTGCCTGTTTTTTGACTTATTACCTCTAGAGGGTTAAACCCCGCGTTAATCATTTGCAGCAAATCCTGCCCCATTAACTTACCCGTGCTTGTTGCTTGACTAAATGCTAATGATAATGATGCCATTTTTTGCGAATCACCAAGAGCTATATCGCCTATATTCTTTAGTTTTTCAAATGCAAAATTAGATTCTAAGCCAAAAGACATCATTGTTTTTTGAGCCTCAACAAGTGTTGCACGCGAATAAACGGTAGCCTTGCCGTATTCTCGTATTTTTTTAACTAATTTATCTGTAGCTTCCGCATCGCCATTTAACAGTGTTCTTAAATTTGCCTGTTGTTGCTCAAAATCCAAAGAGCTACCTACTAATGACTGAAATCCTTGTGAAATCTTATCAATAGAACTTGTGATGACATCAAAGCGTAGTGCGTTTGCTCCAAGTTTTTTAAACCCCGACGTCGCATTTTCAACGCTTTGGGTTACCTTTTCTACGGAATCGTTCAAGTCAACCATTCCTTTGTAAGCATTGCCATCAATATTTATTGTAAAATTTACATAATTTGCTTGCATTTTTCGATTTTTTTTATTATATTTGCATAATTAAAAATTGATTACAATGATTATTATTGCTATTATATTTTGGA
>JAAYQG010000178.1 GCA_012519415.1 Treponema sp.
AGAAAAAGCATAAAAAAATTGAAAATGCAGTAGCAATAAAAAGTGTCGAAAATCCTATTATCGAATAAAATTTGTCGTTTGAGCCTTTTATTGTTTTTGATGCATAAAGTAAAATCAAAAAAAGAGCCGTAAAAGCAAAGGAGATTTCTCTTTTATGGTTTTTAGAATTATTCCAAAATGTTGTCATCGCTTTTTTCATATAATTTTCTCCTGTTCTTCATAAATTTTTAAGCGGTTTATCCTTTAAATCTTTAAATTTATTTATACAAAACTTTACGAATCTTTTCATTGAGAATAATATGATGTCTTTAAATATATTACGCACATAATATCTGAATAAATGATTGATCGGAATGTTGAAATGTTCTTCTGAAATTCGGTCTGTAAATTCTTTATTGAGTATAATTTCAGCAGGGTGATTTATATCAAAAATTTCGTAGCGCAATGCGTTATTGTTTTTGTTGTGAATATCTGTTGTGTGTAATGCATCTTTTGAAAAACCGATGTTTGAAATAAGATTCCTGCACGGATTTATACAAAAACCCATATTTTTTAAAATTGCAAATGTCCATTGATAATCCCATGTATTTATTTTTTGGTCGGTCATTTCTCTAAAAACGCGCTTCCAATAACGGCGTTCTTCTATGTGTGGAAAAACTTGTTTGAATTTTCTTGAATGTATAAAATTTTTGTATTCTTCAATCGTAATATCATATGAAAAATTTTTCCATGAGCGGCGCCAGCTTGCCCAGCCCCAGCATTGATGAATTTTTGTAAAATAATAGCTGTCTGTTCCGTTTAGTGAAATATCGAGTGGGTTGTAGCCGCCAATATGCATTACGCTCGGCTCTTTTTTATAATAAAGCAGAAGTTCTTTTGCATATTTAAAAAAACTGTCTGAGGGTAGGCAGTCATCTTCAAGAATTATTCCATATTCTACATTGTCAAAAAACCACGTAATTGCACTTGAAACGGCTTTGCCGCAGCCTAAATTTTTTGAACGAAAAAGCGTATGAACTTCGCAACGCCAGTCAATTGAATCTAGCAGATATTTTCGTACAGAATGTACAACATTTGCTTCATCTATCTTATCTACTCGTGGACCATCTGATGCTAAAAAAAATTGCGTAGGTTTTTGCTTTTTAATTTGTTCAAATACTTGAATTGTTGTTTCAAGTCTGTTAAAAGTTAAAAAAAGAACAGGTACATCAAGTTGTTTGTTATGATTCATGATATTCCTTTTCTGTATTTACATTCCAGATTGAAGTTTTATCTGCTGAACCGGAAGAAATAACTTTTACAGCTTCCATTGCAGTAACCATAGAATGATCCATATTATTGTAGCGATGTTGCCCATTTCTGCCTATGCAATAAAGATTTGTAATTCCATTCAAAAAATCTTGAACTTTATCAAATTGTTCATATGTTCCAAAATATGCAGGGTAGGCTTTTTTTACTTTTATTCTGACAGCATCTTTTACATCAGATTTATTAATCACATCAACTTTAGAAAGTTCGTCAATTGCAAAATCAATAAAATCTTTATCGCTCATCTGCCATAATTCATCGCCTTCTGTACAAAAATATTCAAGTCCTATCCATATTTTATTTTCAAAGTCTTTCACCATATATGGCGACCAGTTGTTAAAAATTTGTAGACGTCCTATTTTTACATCACGTTCCTGCATATAAATCCAACAGTCAGGAACAATATTGTTCACTGTAGCGAATTTTGTAAGGTTTTTGAGCAATAGTTTATCAAGCAGAAGTCCCACTGTCATAAAATCTCTGTAAGGAAGATTGTGTGCAATATGTCGAATATTTTCAGGGACAACACCGTTCAGTCTATCAATAAGGTCTTTTACAGGCATACTTGATATAAAA
>JAAYQG010000179.1 GCA_012519415.1 Treponema sp.
CTGTTGCAACAGAAGAGATTCGTGCTTTGTTTGGATTTGGTGTAAAAGAGTTTGATGCAGAAGCTGCAACAGCAAAACCCGGTTCAAACGGCGTTATTGTTCTGCCGTTCTTTAATGGGGAACGAACACCGAATTTGCCGAACGGACGCGCAAGCATTACAGGCTTAACTCTTGCAAATACAAATCGTGCAAACATATGTAGAGCAGCTATGGAAAGTGCAGTTTTTGCAATGCGCGGCGGACTCGATGCATTCAGAAAACTTGGATTTAAGCCAAAAGAAATACGCCTTATCGGCGGCGGCTCAAAAAGCAAACTATGGCGGCAAATTGCAGCAGATATTCTTAATCTGCCTGTGAAACTTCCTGTTTCTGAAGAAGCAGCAGCCCTTGGAGCTGCCGTTCAAGCTTTATGGTGTTATAAAACTCTAAACGGAGACAAAGTTTCCATTGCGGATCTTTGTGCTGAACACGTTCTAATTGATAGCGAAAACATAGTACAGCCGATTGCTGAAAATGTAAAAGCATATGATGACGCTTATGCAGTTTATATTAAGAACCTTGAAGCTGTAATGCCGCTTTACAAATAGTTAAAATTAAAAATATCACTAAAAATTGAAATTTTCAGTGATACAACAAGCAGATCTGTTTGTCAGCAAATTATGACTTAGTTTAAGCATTGTTGTTGATTTTTCAGATATTTCCTGTTCCTCCAATAAAACAGGATCTTTTCCCCCTAATCCAGTCAGAACGGTGTTTTGACTGGATTTCTTTTGATTTTGTACCAAATTTAATACAGAGGAACAATGATAAGATTTTTGTCTTGGTTTTCAGAAATTTTATAGCTTTTTGAGTTGCAGAATTTTTCAATGCACATTAATCTTTATGTGAAAGGATTTTGAGTTAATTATTAAAGAAAATCCTGATTTACTCAATTTGAGAAATGTATAATATACTTTCTTCAAAATAAAGCCATACAAAACTCAAAAACATTATTATGAGAAAACTAACTTTCAAGAAAATCGTTCTTTTTTTAATTATTACACTGCTCAGTGTTTGTGCAGTATATTCGCTGTCAATGTCGCTTTCGTTTGTATTGAAGCTTTCAAAGCAATTGTATTCTCAAACAGAAACTCCAAAATTTCACATAGCAATTTATCTTCCAGAAACGACACGCTCATTTTTCAGCTCTATGCTTCAAGGTGCGGAAGATTTGTGCAAAGAGGAAAATATTGCTCTTTCAGTACATAAACTTGACGAGAACTCAAGCCAGCTTTTTGCAGCACCTTATATAAGTGCAGACGGCATAGTAATTTATTCATTTTCAGACACAAAAGAAACAGCAGAGATTTTAGATACTATTGCAGAATCTTCCATACCTTTAGTTTTAATCGACCATGCAATTCCTACAAACAAGCCTCACACTCATATAGGTGTAAACAATTTTGAACTTGGCTGTTTTATCGGTGAATATTTGTACAATAATCAAAATATAATTGAACCGCTCATTGTCTATAGCGAAAAATCGCCGGGAATGTATGCGGAAAGAGAATTGATTGAAATGGGAATAAAATCGACAGCAGAGTCTAAACTAACAAAATCAATTCTTTGCGCCGTAACAACTCAAAATATGCTCGATGCTGAAGAAATTGTTTCTACACTTTTAAATACAAATCCGGACATAAATACAATAATTTTTACAAACGAAGACGACACAATAGCATATGCAAAAATGCTTGTAGAACAAAACAAAGTAGGAACACATAAAATAATCGGCTTTGGTTCTTCTAACGCAGTAAAAGATTATCTTGAAAAAGAAGTTCTTGATGCATTAATTTCAGTTGATTCTTATCAGCTTGGATATCAAGCACTTCAGTCTATGTTTGAAATCTGCCAAATCGGATATACTTCAAGTTACGTAAACACAGGTTTTGCTTTTTTGAAGAAAAACAACGAAACAGAGGATTAGCACAATGAAAAAAGCTTCGTTAAAAACACAAATGATTTTAAGTGCTGCTGTTTTATGTGCTGCCGTTATTTTATCGAACATTTACATTTTATTTATATTTGAACAAATGCAGCAAATCACAAATGCAAGATTTTCTAAAGAAATAGAACTTCAGTCTTTTCAGAATGAATTACACGAACTGCACGATGCGGCTTTGACATATTTATCAAGCCGTTCCAGCACCGCATTAGCAACAATGCTTGTACAGCAACAATCAATAAAACAAAAGATTCAGACACTTCCGCCAAAGCAGTTTAAGCAAAGCGACTTAAAAGAAAGAGAAATTTACAGTTTAGTAGCGCGCTATTCAGAAGTTACAGACGCAGCAGTAGAAGCAAAGCGCGGGCGAAATATTTCTCTATACACATCAAAATATGCTGAAATGAACAAGCTCTTATCTTGTATAGATTCTGAAATTAATTCGATAAGTTTAGACCGCTTTAAAGAACATATTGCAAGTTATGAAATTTTTATCGAAGAAACACATAAAATGAACATTTGGGGACTTCTTTTTGTTTTGAACATTACAGCTCTTGCGTTAGTAAGCATATGGATTTCAACAGGCAAAATCTTAAAACCGTTGAATATTCTTGTTGAAAGTTCGCAAGAAATTGCAGACGGAAATTTTAATTCACCGGACATTCCCGCAGGTGCATGGAAAGAAATCGACGAGCTTATTTCCGGTTTTAACAGAATGAAAACCGACATTTCAACATATATCCAAGAAATTGAATGGAAGCGCGGAGTTGAGCAGGAATTCTTAAAAGAAAGACTTAACAACATGAAAATGCAACAACTTATGAAGCGTATGGAACTTTATACAATGCAAGCGCAAATGAATCCGCACTTTTTGTTCAACACACTTAACACAGGTGTACAACTTGCAATTCTTGAAGGTGCAGATAACACAGCTGAATACATGACGCTTCTTGCTAAATTATTCAGACACGATTTAAGTCAAAAAAATGTTATTGTTCCCCTAAGACATGAATCCGACGGTCTTGAAGTTTATTGTGAAATATTACGAATAAGATTTCCTAAAACATTAACATTGAACATCGATATTCCTGAAAATTTAAAAGATGAATCGCTTGTACCAGCTTCTATTTTGCAGCCGCTTGTTGAAAATTCCGTTGTTCATGGATTTAACGAAAGTAAAGGATACGGTACTGTTAATGTTACTGCAAAAAAAGAAAATTATATGCTTCACCTCTGTGTAGAAGATGATGGTTGCGGCATAAGTGAAGAAATAAAACAAAAACTTTTAGAAAAAGCAAACTTAGAATCAACTTCGTCAAAAGTTATGGGGCTTGAAAATGTTATACAACGACTTTACTTTTTTTATCCACAAAACAAAAAAATTATCAAAATTGAATCAGCAATGCATAAAGGCACAAAAATAACAATAAGTCTAAATACTTTGGAGGAACCATGTATTCAGTTTTAATTGTTGATGATGAAGAACCTGTTCTTGAAAGTTACTCATACATGATTGAGCGCGGTGCTCCTGATTTTTCAGTCTGCGGCAAAGCAAGAAGCGGAGAAGAAGCGATTGAAATGATATTCAGACACAAGCCGCAAGTTGTTTTTATGGATATAGCGATGCCGGGCAAAGACGGTTTATCTGTTATTGAAAGTATGCATAAGACATTTTCTGAAACAATCTTTGTTCTTTCTACTGCGTTTGAAAGATTTGATTTAGCACAAAGAGCTGTACCACTTGGTGTTTTTGCATATTTAGTAAAACCTGTTACAAAAAAGATTTTCCTAAAAACGCTTGCGGACATCAAAGATGCTTTAGAAAAAAGACTAAACACTCAAGAAGTAGTTTTTCAAAAAAAGCAGCTTTTTTTAACTGAAACTTTACACCGTAGTTATACAAACGACGAATGGAACGAAGCAAAAAATCTTTTTGGATTTACAAAAAGTAAGTTTTGCGTTGCATTAATTCAAGGAACTAAAGAGCAACAGAAACAGCTTTTAAAACAAATGTCATATAAATACAAAATTTTTGAATCTGAATATCTTTCATTAATGCAACTTTTGTTCCCGTTGAGTATAAATCAATTTGAGCAAATTCAAAAAGACTTAAAAAACATATGCTCAAAACCGGATAATTCAAAAAGTTTAATTTTCGGATTGGGAAATCCTTATAACGGCAATCAGCTTTTTCTTTCTGCGGAAGAAGCATTTAAAAATTTAATGACCCAAAAACAAGCAGATTTTAAGCGCGAACAATTTCTAATAAAAGAATTTTTGCATAGTTTTAAGTCGAGCAATCGAACTCCGGAAAAAACATACGAAGCTTTGGTACAACATATTTTTGCAGGCGAAAAACTTGAAAAAGCGCGCTTTACACTTTGCGGAATTTTTATGATACTTCAAGAACAGCTTTTTGCTGTTTATTCAGACAACAAAATTAAAGAACAAGCATTATGTATTTCAGATGAATTTGTTTCACTAAAAACAAAAGAAGACTGCATAAAATGGGGAAAAAACGCCTTAAAACTTTTCAAAACGGAATTCCAAAATCAAGAAAAACAAAAATATCCTAAAACACTGGAAAAAGCACTTGAATATATAGACAATCATTTTAGTGAACCGCTTTCGCTTAAAGATGTTTCATCTATATGCGGCGTGTCGGAAACACATTTGAGCCATCTTTTTAGCGAACATCTTAGAACAGGTTTTTCGTCATATATTTCAGAAAAGCGAATTGCCAAAGCAAAGGAGCTGCTTTTAACACAAATGAGCATAAAAGAAATAAGTGCCGAAACGGGTTTTCAAGACCAAAATTACTTTACAAGAATTTTCAAAAAAAACATTGGTCTTACGCCGTCAGAATTTCGAGCAAATTCAAATACTGCAAAAAAATAGGAATACGCAAATGAAAAAGAATTTTTTGCAAAAAAACATCGGATTAACAATAAATGCAATTTTTACATTTGTACTTTTAGGACTTGTGTTTTTAGGATGTACAAAAAAAAGCAACAATATCATATTAAAACAGAATACGCAAACCGAAAAAACGACACAAAAGCGAACAAAAGAAAAAACTAAACCGAGAATAGGCTTTTCAATCGCTACAGATACATTTATTATTGAACGCTGGAACAAAGATATAAAAATTTTTTCAAGTGAAATAACAGCAATGGGCGGCGAAGTTCTTTTTCAACTTTCAGCCGGCGGCACAGATGCACAAATAACGCAAATTGAATTTTTACTTTCAGAAAATATTGACGCACTTGTTGTAGTTCCCCACGACAGCGATTTACTTTCTGGAGTTATTCAGCAAGTTGTTGATAAAAAAATTCCGGTTATTGCATACGACAGGTTGATTAACGGCGTACCGATTGATGCATATGTTTCTTTTGATAACAAAGCTGTAGGAATGCTTATGGCAAAATCTTTAACGCAAAAGTGCCCACATGGAAATTATCTTATAATCAATGGCTCTAAAAAAGACAATAATTCTTATGAAGTAAATCGTGGTGTAATGAATGTACTTGAACCTTTTGTATCGCGTGGCGAAATCCAAATAAAAAAACAGATTTGGCTTGAAGAATGGAGTTTTGACGAAGCAATAAAAAAAGCGGAAGAAGTTTTTGCACTTTCTACAGATTTTGATGCCATAACTTGCGGAAATGACCAAATTGCAGAAGCTGTGATGCAACTTTTGGCAGAACGCAGACTTGCCGGAAAAATTCTTGTAACAGGACAAGATGCAGATTTGTCCGCTTGTCAACACATAGTGGAAGGCACCCAATTTATGACAGTCTACAAACCTATAAAAGCTCTTGCCGCACGAGCTGCAACAGTTACAATGGCTTTGATAAATGGCAAACCCGAACACCCTGATGAATATGTTCCTAACAAAAGCAGCAAACATATTCCATTTTATTGTGAACAACCTTACGCTGTAACAAAAAATAATCTTGCAGAAACCGTTATAAAAGACGGGTTTCACACAGAAAAAGATATTTATCGCAACTTAATTGAAAATTAAAATTATTCTTGAAGAGGAATTCAATTCCACAACAGCGAAGATGGATGTATCAGACTCGTTGCGACGAGTTTTTGATTTTCAAAATTCACACTTTTTTTTGCAGATGTACCTTGACAGATGAGGTATATTGTATTACAACATATATTAGAAGGTTTGTTCCTATCGAAAACTGAAGTTTTCTCAACTAACTTTTTATGGGAATTGCAATCAAAACTTTGCCGAAGATAGCGTCAAAGTTTTGATTTGCAAAGTTTGCATCGCAAACTTTATTATTTATTGCTGTTTTTCACTTCGTTGCAAAACAGCGTAAAAACTCAATTCGGAAGTTGGAACTTCCTCATCGAGTTTTTATGGGAGGAAAAAATGAATGTTAAACTATTCGGATGTTTTACGCGGATTAACCGACACAATCATTTTGGCTCAATTATCAAAAGGTGATAGTTACGGTTATCAAATTAACAAAACAATAAGTGATTTGAGTGAAAAATCTTTGGAGCTAAAAGAAGCAACACTTTACACTTCATTTAGAAGATTAGAAGATGCTGAACTTATTTCATCTTATTGGGGCGATGAAAATTCCGGTGCACGTAGAAGATATTATACAATAACCGAAAAAGGGAAAAACACATACGAAGAAAATGTGCACGATTGGAATAAATTGCAAAAAATTATGTCAACCTTGATTGACATTAAAACAAATTAAAGTAGGTATAATAAATCTTTGTCAAAAACAATGCAAAGGTTGTATTTTCTTTTTACAGGAAATTTTAACGAAATCTTTGCCAAAAATGGCGGCAAAGTTTCGATTAATAGGAGAAACTAATGAATTCAAAGATTAAAAACTATGTTGATGTTCTTTTTAAGGATATTCCTCATACTAAAAAAGCACAGGAATTAAAAGAGGAAATTCTTTCAAATTTGAATGACCATTTTGAAGAACACATTTCAAAGGGCAAGTCTGAAAATCAAGCATACACCCTAGCATTGGGAGATTTGGGAGATATTGATGAACTTTTAAAAGAGCTTGAACCGGAAGCTGAACTAAAAACTAAAATTGACTCATACAGAAAAAAGCGTGCAAGAAACACATCAATTTCAGTAGTTTTGTATGTTTTTGGGATAATTTCTTTGATTGGCTTAGCGGGCATTGCAGATATTACAAATTTTGCAAACGTTGAATTTATGGGCATAATAGGTCTGGTTTTGCTCCTTGCTTTTTCTGCTGTTGCAACCGGAATTATCATCTACACAAACATGAGTATTCCTCAAGATGTTGAACAATACATCACTCAAAGCAAAAAAAACTACAATATAAATTATCAAGGCGACTCAAAAGCTTTAAGATTTTTGAACGCTTTCATGAAAGTATATTGGGTGCTTGTTTTAATTATTTATTTGAGCGTTAGTTTTTCTATAGGAAAATCTTGGTCGTGGTCTTGGATAATTTGGGTTATAGCAGCTGCTGTTAAAGAAGCACTGTTTATCTTTTTTGATGCAAATAATGAAAAAGAATTATAAATCGAGGGAAATATGAAAGAAAACAAAATTATGGGAATTATTTGGTTATTTATTGCAATTATTCTAACTCTCTTTTTGATATGGAAAATCAAAGATTCAATCAATGGAAATAGATTCAAAATTATAAACGGTTTTAAATCTGCTCCTTTTTTTGAATCTAAAACTTTTGATGCAGCTGAAATTAATAAAATTGACATCTATCTTATTTCTGAAAATATTCTCGTAGAAAAATCGCAAGAAAATAAAATCACAGTAGAAATTTATAGTTCAAAAGAAGTTGCACCAAAAGTTCAGGTTATTGAAAATAAACTTAAAATTGAATCTTTCAAAAATAAAGTTTCATTTTCTTTGACTCCATTGGCTACTCAAAAAGTTGTGATAAAACTGCCTTCAATTGCTAGTATAAATAATTTCGATATAAACAATACGAGCGGAAGTATTCAGATAATTGATATAAAAATTGACAATATTAATGTTAATTGCAACAGCGGTTCTATCAATATGAAAAACAGCACTTTTGTAAAAGCAAATGCAAAAACAACAAGCGGTGCTGTGCATATTGATTCTTGTAAAATTGTAGATTTAGAAGCAAAATCTACAAGTGGAAATGTTAGGACTTCAGGGCGTTTTGATAAATTAAAATTAAATACAGTTTCAGGAAGCATTTATGCAGATTCAAAAAAAGCACTTACACAAGATTCGGAATTTAAAGCAGTGTCAGGTGCTATCTATTTAAAAATTCCTGAAAATTCCGCATTTAATTCATCTTATAACTGTATAAGCGGTAAATACAAAAACAAAATAACGGGAACTATCGCCAAACAAGGAAACGAAGTCGTAAATGGCGGCGGTGCAAAATTTGAGTTTCAATCAACAAGCGGTTCAATTCTAATTAATTAAAAATTTTGAAAAACTTATATAGTTTTGTGATTGTGCGAAGGAATGCTTATGTTGGCAAATTTTAGCAAAGAAATAATTTAATTGCCTTTAAAATGAACAGAGGTATAAAGCGCGATTTTTTTATTTTTTTCTTTTATGGAAAATGCTCCAACAGGTAAAACTTGTACAGAATGATTAAGTTTTTCTTTTATTGTACTTGTAAACAAAACGGGCGTTTCTGTTGTTTTACATGCATTTTTTACACGTTGTGCAAGAGTTACTGTTTCGCCTGCAAGCGTAAAAACAGGACGCCCGTTTATGTTAAGACTTCCTACTGCAATTGTTCCGCAGTGAATGCCTATATCAACAGCAACTTTTGGAAGTTTATTTTCTAAAAGAACCTTATTAAGCTCTATAAGTGCAGACTGCATATGTTTTGCTGCCTCTACAGCTTGCTCTGCACCATTGCTTCTTCGAGAACCAACGCTAAACATAAACGCCGCACACAAAGTTTCGTTATTTGCAGCAATTTTGCCACCGAAACTTCTTATAACAGCACCCATTGTTCGATGATAAATTGAAAGAACTTTAAATATTTGTTCTGCTTCAAGATTTTCTGTTTCAGCTGTAAAATTCCGTATTTCGGCAGAAACAACGGCAGCTACTGTTTCTGTTCCGCCTATAGCACGCGATGAATTTTCTCTAAAGAGTACCTCATCTCCTGCAGCAAATTCTGCGTCAATCAGCATAGTTCTTACACTTGAAACAATGTACGAGCCGACTAAACCTGAAAAAATAGCAGATAAAATCGCAGCAGCTTGATAAGTTACAACAACAGTATTAGGCTCGGAAATAGCTAAAAGAGATGTAGAAAATTTAGTAGTTGAATCAAAATAAGTAAAAACTAAAAATGCAATTTGAATGAATCCAGCTGAAAAACCTATTACAAAAGGCATTGAAGGTCTTAAAGAAAAGAGTTGTATCAAAAGAACAAGAAGCCACACAAACGGGAACATAGTCTTTGTAAGCACAGCAGGAGGGACAGGTTTTTCCTGTAACAAAAAATACCAAAGCGCAGGTAAAATTGCAAGAATTAGCACATCAAAAATTACACCGACAACACCCGCAACTTTTACATTCCTTGTTTTATGAACTCTATAAATCATTACAAGTGATATAAGAACAACAAGTGTTATAGAGGCACAAATCTCATATATTATAATTTGTTGTATTGAAGATAGATAAACAACAAATCCAAGCGCACACAGCAAAAAAATTCTGGCAAACGAAGCCACATAAAACCCGTGAATTTCTTTTTGGTGTAATAAATATTCTGCAGAAACAGGCATCATAAATCCGTAATTAAAATAACATTATAAAGTTTTTAAAGCTACCTTACGTTATATATTATCGGCAAAGCTTTGTCATAAAACAATAGCTACTAAAATATAAATTATGCTGTGTTGATTTAAATGAAGAAAACTGTATTGCCAAACTGCACGATAAATATTTTTAGTAAATGTTGTTTCTAACAAATACTGAAAGAATCAACATTTACTAATAGAGAGTTTCACAAACTCTTTGCTTTGAGTTCTAAAATTAGTAAACTTTTATAATTTACTTAGAACGCTTATAAATATCGTTATTAAGTTTTACAAAATCTGCCGCATGCAGGTTTTCACAACTCTTAACGTATTCTGCCCAGTCTTTTTCAACATCTTTTTGTCCGGTAACAAATTTTAATGTCCACGCATTGATATTATCTGTTAGAGGTGTTGACCAAAGCTTCATCTGTTCTCGCTCATCTTCATCAGCAGGAACAGACGGATTTACAGGACGAACTTCACGATATTTTGCAAGGCGCGCATAGAAATCCTGATGTGTTGGAGATCATGTAGATTCAATTATTGACCGTATTGTTCACAATGCAATCTTCGTTAGAACAGCTTCTATGAACATATGTGAATTCTGTGTAAAAATGAATAAATAGTTTTGGTGCTCTACTAAGTATTAGTACTGCTCCGCGCGTGAATCGCTGTTGCTCAATTTTAAATTTATTAGTGCTTTTCACTCGAAATAATCAGCTCTATTATTATCTGCATCATCTGCGAATAAATTCCTCAGGATTTTCTGTGGTGATTATTTTATACAATGTTTCGATAACATCAGCAGACCTACATTCGTAATCAGGTTCAATAGGAAGACCTGCTTTGTCCTTATTTATCCGGTACCATTTTTTATGAGAAACAGTAAAATACAATTTTGAATTCGGCATCTGAAAGTACAGGTTGTCGCCATATGAATCAGGACTGTTGCCGGAAGCCTCTCCGATAACGAGCCCTAAATCATTATCTTTTATAAGCATTGCAAAATCCATAGCAGAACTATAAGAATAAACATTGGTCAAAACATACAGGTTGCCTGAAAAAAGAGGAGCTTTTTTAGTATTGGTAACTTTGACATCTGTATTTTTCCATAAAACAGGACCATAGCGCACAGCGTTATCCCAAGACTTATATATATCAACATCAACATATTGTAAAAAAGCATTAGCGACACCGGAATGACCGCCGCCGTTTCCGCGCAAATCTACAGCAATACTTTTTATAGATTTATCATAAACCTCATTGAAAAATTCTGATAAAACCGTTCTATATTCATCATTTAAATCGCAGGTCATAAGTGTGAAAATTCCCAAAGATTTTTCATCGTCAATAAAGTATGATACCCATTTACTCTCATCTGATACTGTCTCTTTTTTCGCCTCTCCATAAGGAACAAATTCAAAACAAAAATTTACAGGAGTATCGTTTTCCAAATATGTATAGGTTACTCCCGTAGATGTATCAACTCCTAAAAAATCAAGAGAAGATTTTGTATAAATAACAGAATCATAAAACCTATGTATCGCATAAAAATCATATTCATAAGAACTCATCTTCAAATATTCACATAATATTTCTTCAATGTTCTGATAATTAATTTTTACCGGATTAAAATACAGAGGCGGAATAGTAAAATCATCGATATATAATTCTTCACCAGGATTATTCCATGATACATTTGTGTGGCCATCATGAAGTATAGAGATAATTGAAGATACTTCTCTCCATAATTGAAGTATTGTTATTGTATCGGGAATATTTTTCTCTAAAGATAGAAAAAGGCTGTTGATTGCATCTACATTTTGATTATTTTTCTCAAGCCATGCAGGATGATGATTTTTTAGTTTAGCAAATAAATATTGAACATCTTCTAGAGCTTCGTCTCTCGTTAAAACATATTCTAACGGAAGAGATTTTTCAATTTTATCTGCTTCTCCTCTTCTTGGATTAAAAAATGATTGATACAAAAAATATACTGCAGCTGAGATAATTACTATACAGCCTGCTGCAGTGGCTATTATTCTTAATATTTTTTTCATTTATATCCTTGTTTAAAGTTTCAAATATTACACTTGGTTTTATTCTATCGATTTGATTGTAATTTTGTGGGAAAAGTCTAGCGGATTGATGCAATGTTTAAGATATTGAATGCCTTCTTCAATTGAAATATCTATGGTCTTATTACGATTTGATTTCATATTTAATGTGAATTATATGCTCCGCGCGAAGCAGGAGAAA
>JAAYQG010000180.1 GCA_012519415.1 Treponema sp.
TATTGCCTATGTAATGCTTTATGCTTTTTGTATAAAGCGGAGTAAGTGAATTAGATTTCCAAGGATTCGGTGTGTCGCTGTCGGAAATACGAATTAGTTCTTTTATCTTACCTCGAATATATATATTGAAATCAAGTGGAGCACAACCGTCCCAAGCATAGCAGTAAAGACCAAAGGTTTTGTTATCATAGGTGAAAAGTGAAACTCCACTACCGCAATCAATCCAAATGCCTGAAACTTCAAGTACTTCTCGAATTGAGGTAAGAACCGGAGAGGGAATACTGTAAATTTTTGACATCATATGCGGCAATGTGAGTACAGTAAAGCGACCTTTCCCGTATGTGTCATAGCATAAAATACTTTCATGATACTCACCATGACCGGCATTTATTAATGACCATGAAGCATTGTTTCTGTGTTCAAGGATCGAAAATTCAATTACTTCATTACTTTTAATATAATTGCGTCCACTTTGTGTACTTGTTTTATACTGAAATTCATCTGCTAAAAGATTTCGTCCTGTGTAGCTTATGCTTGTAAGTTCTTTTATTTTAGGATATTTTTCCAAAGCACCAATCATAAAGCCAGAAGTCGCAATCGCATGTCCACCTGATTTCACAAAAGACTGTAATTTTTCAACAATTTTTTCATCTGTGAGAGAAGCAGCTGTTACAAGTACGGAATTTTCAAATGCATTATTGGTTGCATCACATACATCCTTGAATTTTGGAAAATCGCAGACAGGTTCTATCGGAATTCCTACCATTCCAAGAAAATCTTCAATATGGTCATCTCCTTGAGAATTAAAAGGAATATATACTTTAAGACCGCGCGGTTCTCCAAGTTTTTCAAGTAGCGCATCAAGCTTGTCAAACATAAAACCAAGCGGAGTAGCACGCTTGTTTCCTGCAAGAACCGGCCAGCAAAACATCATAATTTCCTTTGGTTTTGAAAAAGCAGTTAAATAAGCCTGCTCAAGATAGGTGTCTATTCTGTCGCACTCAAAGGGATCGAACCAGCCGCCGCCGTTTTTGCCGGGTGCGACACTTTCCATATAACGCATTAGCGAATAGCTTAGATAGCGCGGAAGGTGTTGGTCTTGCTGAGCACCATGGCGTGTTTCTGTTCCCGTGTAGATTGAATCAAAAATTGTACCTTGTTGTTCAGGATTATAGCCCGTTTCATGAAAGCTTTCGCGCCAGTTTGGGAATTTTATGATTATATGCACTTTCGGATTGATTTTTTTTGCGGGTTTTATAATCAGATTTTCGGAAACTTCAAGCATTTTTGCAAGACGGAATTCTTTCCAAGAACTGTTTCCTTTTTCGCGAATACAATCCTCGCACATACATTGTGTAAAGAAAAAATCATCAATTATAAACTCGTCAAAAAGAGAAGCTGTATATTCGCTTACTTCTTTTATTTTTGCACGCATAGGTTCATTGGAATAGCAAAAAGTATTGAATAATCGCTGTCGTTTTTTATCGCTTTCATTGAGGTTGGGAATTACCGGTGTAATTCCCCCAGAAACTTCAATTCCATACTCCTTCATAACGCTTTTTAACATTTCAATTTTTTCTTTTGAAGCAAATTCGTCGCGAAAAGTTTCCAGATAAATTTTATCAATTTTCACATACTTTTGAAAAAAATCTGCATCTTTACGAACTTGCTCTTCGCTTACTCGATTTACCCAACCGGCAACACAATAAGTTACAGTCTTGAAATTCTTATAAAACATATTAACTCCCGTTTGTTTTTAAAAGATTATATCACGAAAGTAGTAGTAAAATTACAATCTTTTTTGTAAAATCTGTAAAATATATGTGTTTTTTTTGATGATAAGACGAAACCGCACGTTTCAACATTCTTCTAAAGCAAGCCTTAAACTTTTTTCATTATTACTTCAAAAAGAACAACTTAGACAATTCCATCGGTTCAATGTATGTACCGTTTTTATAAACACGCATATTACCAGAAGAAATCTCATCAATAAGCATTACTGAACCGTCGGGCGCATAACCGAACTCAAATTTAATATCATAAAGCTCAAGCCCTTTTGATTTTAGGTCGTCTGCAACAATTTTTGTAATTGTTTGGGTTTGTGTCTTAATCGCATCATATTGTTCGGCTGTCATAACTTTTAGCGCTACAAGACCATCTTTTGTTACAAGAGGGTCGCCTTTTTCGTCGTTTTTGAAAGTCATTTCAACATATGCCGGAAGCTCTGCACCTTCGCCAATATATTCACCGTAACGACGGAAAAAACTGCCAACTGCCTTGTATCGACAAATTACCTCTACACCATGCCCAAATACTTTAGCAGGAAGAACTTCCATTGTTGTTTCATCAATATTTGCTTTTACAAAATGGGTTTTAATTCCGGCATCATTTACTTTTTCAAAAAAATATTTAGACATACGCAAGTTTACATCACCTACACCTTCGATAGATAATCCAACTGAATTTTCGCCCGGATCAAATTTCCCGTCTTTACCGGTGCAGTCATCTTTAAACTTTAAAAGATAATTACCATTATCTAACGCAAAAACATCTTTTGTCTTTCCTCTGTGAACAAGCTTTTTTTCCATTTTTTCTTTTTCTCCTGTTTTTCCATAAAAAAGTTGCAACGCAAACTTGCGAATAAAATGAGCTAAATTAGCAAACTTCATGTTCTTTAATTACACAAATTTATAAACTTTTATTATATTAATTTCAAGAAAATTCGTAAATTTCATGTATTTTTGAAAACAATTACAATAGTTCCAAACACAAACGCAAAAACGTAAATTAGTTTTTCTGTTCGTAAAGTTTTGACATCATTTTATCTGCAACAAACAATGCTTTAATAGACGCTTTTTTTTCATCAGCTGTTTGTGCTATTTGAGCAACTGAATTTTTCCATAATAGCCAGCCTGTTTTTGACGGACTTTGTATTCCTTTTTTTTCATATTTTTTAACAATGCGTTTTGCTTGATATTCAAGACTTTTCCTTTTTAAGAGCCACAAAAGAAGAAAAACTGAAATAAGAACAAAAGCAACAGATATTGCAAAAATAAAAACAACATTATCTATTACAACACTTTTTGATTCCTCAACAGAAGAATCAGGAAAAGTTGCATTTAATGCCGACTCTAGTTGTTTTATTGTCTTTTTATCTTTCGGTTGAATGTAAGAAAACGGATCATCTGATGTATAAACTGCTGTAGATTCAAAAAGCCGCCATGCGCCGTCAATATAAACTTCCGGCCAAGCATGTGCTTGCATTCCGCTTATAGAAGCATAACCTATTTCATCTGTAACGACACGATATCCTTCAACAATTCTACATGGTATTTTTGCAGCATGCATAAGTAGCGTAAAAGCACCTGCATACCATGAGCAGAAACCTTTTTTAGATGAAAATAAAAAATATTCATACGGATCTTCATTTTCTTTCGGCTGAGATGTTTCAAGTGAATAAATAAATCCGTCTTTTAAATATGCAAGAACATTTTTTATATAGCTACGGCGGTCTTCGTCGGTTTTTATATCTGCACCTAAAGATAAAGCAAGCTTTAATATTTTTGATGAAATAATAGAATTGTTATCAATATTTTGCACACCTAACGAAGGCTCAATATTTTCTTCAAACGTTTTATTTTCTGAATTTTCTACAAAAACTGAATCTGACGATTGTGTTAAAAAAGGTTCATATAAAAGAATTTTATTGCCACGCCGTAAGCTTGGATTTATTGAAAATACATTTGAACCATCAAATTCAATTCGTGCTTTTTTATATTCAGCAGGCAACTGAACAGCAACAGTGTTAAGAGTACACGGAACAATAGAAGAAAAATCATTCAAAACAGTTAATTGTGTAGCAACCAAAAATCTATGATTGTTCAAATCAGTAGGTGTTTCCGGTGCATAATATATTTCAACATTATTTTCATCTTCACTGTAAAAACGGTTCCAGTTTTTTCCATTCCATGAAGAAAATTTTTCGGAAGCAAAATAAATAGCTTTAAGAGGCACAGCTCGCACTGTATAAAGCGTTTGGGTTGAAAGACTTACAGAATATTGAAGACTGTCAAAATGAACTTTGCTACCATAGCCGGGAATATAAGCCATAAGAGGAAAATCAGGTGCGACAATACTCATAAGATTAATCAAATCAAACTGAAAAACATCTGTTATTGTTTTACCGGTTTTTATTCCGCCTACTGCAATCAGCAAAGAAACAATGCTGGCGCAAAGAATCGGCAAAACAAACGGCTTCCATATTTTTTTTACGATAGCAAGGATAATCATTGGCAAAAATGCACAGAACAACAAAATCTGATTATCAATAATAACGCCTGCAAAAAGCATATGAATCGTAGCAAATCGGCACAATGCAGAAAGCCACTTATGCTCGATTGCTTCAGAAATAAACGGAATAAGCAGAACAGCATAAAGCTCCGCAACAAAAAATGAAAAAAAACCGAAAGCATCTCCGGTTTTTGCAGCTTCAAGCCATGCTTCAGCAAAAGAACGTTGAACTGCACCTAGTTGAAAAAGTATAGATATTACACCTACAGCAACAATAACTCTATAACATATATTGATAAAAAGCCTGAGTTTTTTTTGCTTAATCTTATTTTTTGAAGAAAAATAACATAAAACAACAACACATGATGTCCAAATTAACAGAATGGTTGGAAATCCTTCTGCTTTTAGAAGTTGCATAAAAATAAAAACCATGCCTGTGTACAAAAAGACAAAAAGAAACAATTCAATCTTATACAGAAAACGCATCGGTTATCTCCTTGCTGCCATTTCGGACATCTGCCACATAAAAAAAACTTTTAGAACCAATCTGAAAACGCTGTTCTTTTATAACTTCCGCATATTTTTTTTCAACATCAACTTTAGATTCCGGAGGACAAAGAAAAAGATGAGGTTCTGTTCCGTTGTACATTCTTTTTTCATATTCACTATAAATAGCTTCTATAGGTCTTGTCGAAAACAACATGGCTACATTTTCATCTGAAAAAGCAGCATCAGGAAAAGAATCGTCTGAAAAAATAATATTTACCGATTTTTCATAAACATTCTTAAAAACAGCTTCCGAATCAATAAAAACACCTTGATTATTTCCGCCTGTAATAAAAGTAACTGCAATTCGCTGTTCAGCAAGATATTGCATAACAGAAAAAGCCGCACTCATAATAATATCTTCTGCGGCAAGTTTTTCTTTTTCTTTTTCAGGTTGGCTTTCAAAAAAATAATTGTTCATTGCAACGCACGGATATAAATCAAGCACAATTCTTATTCCCCTAGTTCTAGCTTCTCCATAAACAATAACAGATGGAATGCCTGTTTGAGCCCATCGTTTCCATGCGATTCGTCTCGCACTCATTTCTTGTAATAAAGGAGCTGTATATTCAAATACTGTAGGATCCTCATTATCTTTTCCTTGTGCGGGCAAAATTGCACCGCTTGAAACCGTGTATTTTTCAATGCTTTGTCCGAGCCGATACAATTCAGGGAAAACATAAAAAACTTGGGGAACTATATCAATTTCAGTTTTTATAATTTCAAGAGGAGTGCTAAGTTTTATGCTTTTTATTCCTGCAATATATGTACCTCGATAAGGGCAGACAATTTCAGCTGTATAAGTTATTGATTGCTTTGAACCGGGGAAAACACCAATAGGCAATGATAATTCGCTTTGTTTGCCCGGAACAACAAAAGTACAAGTTCCTCCGGAGAGAGGAATCTTAAAATCATTTGAAAGACGCATTTCAAATTTAATAGTTTCGCCTTTCCTAGGGTGATTTGTAGAAAAGTTTTGAAACCAAGCGTAGCCTTCCCAACTGACAAAAAGATAAATAATAGAAAAAATCGCATATAACGGCAAAAAAGTCGAAAGCCAAAACGAGAAAAAACCGGCAAGCCCTGCAAGAGAAGAGAGAATAAAAGCGAGTGCAACAAAAATGCCGACAGCAGACCATTTTATGCGTACACGCATATCTATACTCCGGCTGGAATAGGCACATTTTTACAAGCATTTTGTATTACATCATCTGTAGTCATTTTATCAAGACGCGCTGATGATGATAATACAATCCTATGACGCAACACAGGACGGCAAACATAAAGCACATCTTCCGGAAGAACATGATCACGCTCGTTTAAGGCGGCGTGTGCTTTTGCTGCTTTTTGAATGTAAATTACAGCGCGAGGGCTTGCGCCAAGACTTATATGCGGATTTGCTCTAGTTTCAGCTGCAATATCAATTATATATTTTTGCACAATCTCAGACACATATACTTGATTAACTGTTTGCTGAATTTGCAAAATCTCTTTCGCATTAGATACAGGACTTACAACAGAATCTTCAATTTTGTTCAAAATGTTAAGTTCATTTTCTTTTGAAGGATACCCAATTGAAAACGAAATACCAAATCTGTCTAATTCTGCTTCCGGCAATGGAAATGTTCCTGTAAAAACTTGCGGATTTTGTGTTGCAATCATAAAAAACGGATTAGGTAATTTTCTTGTTATGCCGTCTATTGTTACTTGTTTTTCTTGCATTGCTTCAAGAAATGCAGATTGAGTTCGCGGCGATGTTCGATTTAATTCATCTGCAAGAATGCATTGAGAATAAATAGGTCCTTCTTTGTAGATAAATTTATTTTTTGATGGATTCCAAACGTTCATACCAAGAACATCACCCGGTAACATATCTGGCGTAAACTGAATACGCGAGAACGACAAACCGGCAGCTTCTGCAACAGAGCGGGCAAGCGTTGTTTTGCCGACTCCGGGAACATCTTCTATAAGAACATGAAGGGAAGAAACAAGCGATAAAACTACAAAATGAATAACTTCATTTGAACCGGAAAAAGCTGTTTCTACAGCCTTTGTAATTGACTTTGAAAAAGCAGATATATCTTTCATTGAACTCATAATACAAATATAACACAAGAAGGAAAAAACTGTCATCTATATATTAAAAATTTAGAATTAATCAGGCTTTCCAAATTTTTGTAGTAAAACTTGATAACATATATATGATTAATTCTACAATTTGGATTAATTTAGCTATCACATACATTGGAATATTTTAATTTTTTTTATAAATATCTTGAACAAGTATATTTATTTCAAGTATTCTGTAGGACATATGAATTTAGATTTTTCATACCAAATGTTTTGTTCGTTTAAAATACGTAAATAAGTTTTTTCTATATTTACAAGAACATCATAAACAGAAGTTCCTTCAAGTTTTTCTAAAATTGCTGCAATTTGCGACATATTCCGCCTCGATTCCAACAGAATACTTGAAATAAATATACTTGTTCAAGATATTTATAAAAA
>JAAYQG010000181.1 GCA_012519415.1 Treponema sp.
ATGCTTGATATATAAGGATTTAGCGCCTATCCCGAAGCACTAAATTGACTTGGTCTTTAGACTTGAACCAAGGACCAATGGATTATGAGTCCACTGCTCTAACCAACTGAGCTACAAGCCCAAATGATGTTGCATATTATCATAAATTATTTTTTTTGACAACATAGCACAGAAAATTTTTAGCTTTTCGTAGAACACAAAATGCTGTTATTCCATTTTATAGCAGATTTTCACACAATCAGTAAAACCTTCCAATGGTTTTGCACCGAGCGGAAAAACTTTTTTTATCAACGCTATTGCAGCTTCAGTCAAAACAGGTGAATCCGAATCAATAACGACAAGACTGCTTAATGTTCCTTCTTTTGAAACTGTAAACCTTATTACAACATTGCCGCTTATTTTTCTACGAAAAGCTTTTGGTGGATAAACCATAAATTGCTTGATTCTTTCATCAAAAATTTGTTGGCAAAGTTCATAGCTTTTTTGTATGTCGTTAATTTGTTCATTTGTTTTTCTTCCAGATAATTCCAAAACAAGATTAGGAGTGTAACCATACGAAATTTTCACTCCATTGTTTGCAAAAACAAAAGAAAAGCTAGCGAACAAAATCAAAATCGACAAACAAAAAATCTTCTTCAGCATAAGTATTTTGCAAAGTTTACTGCAGAAATTCTAAAATCAAAAAGCTACATCTGTTTTCTGTAAGACAAACTCAAGCTATAGTTTCTCCCTTGCGCCGGATAATAATAAAAAACAGGCTCGCCTGTAATATAATCTTCGTAAACGCCCGTGTAAGTTGAATATTTCGTATCAAGAATATTATTTGCTTTTGCCGTAAATTGGAATCCCTTGTATTGAATATTCATAGTTATATTTGCAAGCATAAAACTCGGAAGTTGCTCATATTTATTAGATATATCGCCTGAAGCATAAGCTCCACTTCTATACACTAAGTCAGAAGTCAAAACAAGCCAGTCAACCGGCTTCAAATCAACAGCTGCCGTAAAAGACCACGGCGAAACAAGGGGAATAAATTTGGCAGCATTTGTTCCGTCTACAAAATTAGCATTTATATAAGAAACTCCGGTTCTAAAGGCAACAAACTTTACAGGAGAAAATGATATATCTGCGTTAAAACCGGTGCGCAATGTTTTTGCATAATTTTCATTTTTAAAAGTTGCTGCATTGTACCAAATTTCATCTTCCATAGGCATATAAAAGCAATTTATTTTGCCTGAAATCATATCTTTATAGCGGAATTTTACGCCAAATTGTATATCATAGCCGGTTTCTGCCTTTAAACCTTTATTAAATGAAGCACCCCACCCTGAGTATGAAGCAATTTCATCAACAAACGGATAACGGAAAAGCCTTGAAACTCTTCCAAAAAATTGAAAATTATCTAGCACTTTTACAGAAAATCCGCCGGAATAAACAAATTCTTTGTACTTTTTATCTCCGGTAGCTTCATTTTCAGTGCTGTTAATTTTTATGTTTTCCGTATCATACCTTGCAGCTCCTTCAAGCTGAACTTGATAAGGCAAATCGACAGAAACTGTAACATACGGAGCGTTCATGGTTTGGTTTATTTTAGTGTCAGAAGTTTTGTTTTTTCTTGCTTTTTCAGAAAAAATTGTTGCGGAAAAATCTGTATAAGAAAAATCATATCCGGCTTGCAAAGCAAAACCAAACGAATTGCCAAAATCTTCCGAAAAGCGCAACACAGGGCGTACATTAATATTTTTCTGTAACGAATCTGTGTAACTAAAATATGAACCGGTATTAAACTTTGTCTTTTTGTAATCTGAACCAATCGGCAAGTCAAAGCTAAAATTGTCTGTTATCTGCCACGCAAAAGATAAACCACCTCCGACAATGCGCTTTTCACCATCATCAACTAATGAATAAGATTTTTTTCTGTTTGTATTATACTGTTCTTTTGTAAGACTTCCCGGCAATTCATAGCTTGTATCTGTCATGTTAAGAAACGGCCTAATCGTAATTTTATCTGTAACATCAACATAACCGGAAACAAGCGCATTAAATGTTTTGTTTTTTGTGCGTTCACGCCAACCGTCTGTGCTTGTATTATCAACAAACATACTAAAGCCAGAATACCCTTCAGATGCTGTATATCCAAAATGTGTGCCTGTTGTCCAATTATTACCAACAGAAAAACCACCCACAAGTGAAAGCGGTTGGGTACTTTCCTTTGTAATAATATTAATAACTCCGCCTACTGCATTATCTCCATAAAGCGCAGAAGCAGAACCGTCTAAAATTTCAATTCGATCAATGCTTTCAACAGGAACAGCATTTAAATTCACTGCACTCATGTCAGGATTGTTTAATCGTCTGCCGTCTATCATTACAAGCACACGACCAAATGCATTTTCACCGAATCCACGCATATTTACTTGCGCATCTTGATTTGTACCGCTTATTGAAGATAGTTGAATATTTGCTACATTTTCAAGAATTTCAACAAGAGAAGATTTGCCTGATTTTTCAATATCATCGCTTGTAATTACAATAACATTGCCGGCTGCTTCAAATGCTTCTTCGGTATCTCTTGCTGCTGTAACAATATAAGAACGATTTTCCTGCGCATATAAGCAAAAACTAAATATGCACAACCACAATACCGCAAATATCCTGCGGTTTAATTTTAGAGAAGAATAATTTCCCAATTTATGATTCCTCGACCACTTTTGAGTTTTATTCAAAGAAGCGTCTTCTGGCTTGCAGACAACAAATGTTCTTCATACACCTTCTCAAACAGCTTAAAACTATTCAATGGTTTTAAGAAAATGAACGAACATTAACGCAAAGTTGCATTTAATATTCCGAACAAAGTCTTAACGCATGATTTTTCTGCTTACAGCGGCGGGACCGCTGCGGTTTTGCACCGCATTCCGTTTTTCTTTGAATTTTTGAAAGTATAACCTTTTTTATAAATTTATAAAAGTACCCGCATCAATTAGCACAAACAAGCAATCGGATTTTTTATTTTTAATTACAGCTTTTCAGAAGTAAAATTGAATTAACTTTTTGCATAAAAAAAATGCACCTCGTCTTTCTAAACGGGTGCATTTTAATAAGCAATATGAAACTCAATTTAAAAACTAACTAATGGCGGCTCTGCTCCATCAATAGTAAAAGATGAATTATCGCTATTAAATTGAAAAGTGTATGAAGCTGCCGGTATTCCATCTGAATATGTAATATTTAACTTGCCGCTTTTACCTTTATCTGCCGTATAAGTACCATCATGTGTGGCACTGTTAAAAGTATGTTTTACAGTTGTGTCTGTAAATACCATCATTATCAAATCATTTCCGGCTTTTGCGTTTCCAAAGCTTCTGTTTGCAAATAGATTTTTATCTTCAGATTTTGAAAAAAAGCCCGCCACCGTCTCCTGCTGCACTACAAGAACAGAAAAGCAATGATACAATAACAAACAAAATCAAAATTTTTGATTTATTTCTCATAATAAAATCTCCTAATTAGTAAATTAATAAAACATATACGTAAACTGTATACTATTTTATTAAATATAGTCAATGAAGCTTAAAAGTATTTCATTCTTCCTTTTCAATTTTTTTTGTAGTATTTTTTTTACCCATATAAACAGGCTGGCCTGTTGCATCTATTGCATCTCTCCAAAGGGAACCTTCCGGATTAACTTTTTTCCTTTTGATTGTTACAAGACAAGTTGGCAAAAGTACAAATTTATCATGAACAAGACCAATAACCAATTTTGTTTTGCCTGCCATAGCTGCATGTACAGCATTGTTGCCAAGTCGTTCACAATAAATTGAATCTACAGCAACTGCCGGAGCAGAACGAATCTGATAACTTGGATCCATATATTTTAAGTTAATATGTATATTGCGCTCATGGAAATATTCAGTAATTTTTTCACGCAAGAAAGTACCAATATCACCAAGCTTAATATTACCTGAAGCATCTTTTTCTCCGGTAGCCTTTACAAGCTCTTGCCCTGCTCCTTCCGCAACTATAACAACAGCATGATTCCGCCTTAAAATGCGTTTTTCAAGTTCATATAAAAAACCGTCTTCTCCATCAAGATCAAACGGAACTTCTGGAATAAGACAAAAATTAACTTCATGGCTTGCAAGAGCAGTTGCAGTTGCAATAAACCCCGATTCGCGCCCCATGAGCTTAACAAGACCAATGCCGTTTATTTGAGAATGTGCTTCCATATGTGCTGCACCAACTGATTCTGTTGCTTTTACAACAGCAGTATCAAAGCCAAAAGATTTTTGAATAAACAAAAGATCATTGTCTACGGTTTTTGGAATTCCAACCACAGATATTTTAGCTCCGCGCTTTTCTATTTCTTCCGCAATTTCCAAAGCTCCTCGCTGAGTTCCATCTCCGCCGACAATAAATAAAATATTGATATTCAGCCTTTCAACCGCATCAACAATTTCTATAACACGATTTCCAGCTCCACGACTTGTTCCAAGAAAAGAACCGCCAGTTTTATGTATATCATCAACTTTATCCGGATCAAGAGATATAGTATCAAAACCATATTCGCTTAAAAAACCTTTGTAACCATAACGAATACCGGTAATGCGTCTAACTCCGTAACGATTCCATAAACAGCGAACAACTGCACGAATAACATCGTTCACACCAGGACAAAGTCCGCCACACGTGCAAATTGCAGCATGTACATGTTTTGGATTGAAATATATAAATTCGCGCGGACCGGCTTTTGATATTAGATTGTTGTTATAGGCGTCAGCTTCAGTTTCAAGAACATTTTCGTAAACATCAACATTATAGCGTATATATTCATTAGCTTTTACATAATTTGCAATAGAATCACCGCGCTCGCTAGAAAGCTTAATCGGCGAAGGAATTTTACATTCACCTAAAGAATCAATAGTGAAATCAAATCTTCCCTTCATGTACCCTCCTTAATAAAAACTCGATGAGGAAGTATCAACTTCCGAATTGAGTTTTTAGCGCACTTTCGTAATGGAATGAGAAAGTGCAATAAATAATAAAGTTTGCGTCGCAAACTTTGCAAATCAAAACTTTGACGCTATCTTCGGCAAAGTTTTCGTTAGAAACTCCTAAAAAATGTTACTTTCGAAAACTTCAGTTTTTGAAGGTAACATTTTACGTGCTTCCGTAGCAAAGCGAGAAAGCACAGTTAATTAGCTAGTAGCGAAGCGCAATTTTAGCCGAGCTACGCACCAATCCATAATAAAATGAATTTTTCAGTTAAAACAAGACTATACTTTTTTAATTAGATTTTCAAGCAAAACCACAGATTTTGCAACCAAAACCCCAAATTTTATAACAAACTAAACCAACAATAAATCCTGTAGTTTTCACCCACGAAAACTACGGGTTTTGCAACCAAAAACCCAAATTTTATAAAAAACTAAACCAACAATAAATCCTGTAGTTTTCACTCACGAAAACTACGGGTTTTGCAACCAAAAACCCAAATTTTATAAAAA
>JAAYQG010000182.1 GCA_012519415.1 Treponema sp.
CGATTTTTGCCGGACAAAGCTATAGATCTCGTAGACGAAGCTGCAAGCCGATTAAAAATTGAAATTGAAAGTCAACCAACCGAGCTTGACCAAGTTGAGCGTCGGCTTCTTCAGCTCACTATAGAAAAGCAAGCACTTTCAAAAGAAGATGATGCAGCTTCAAAAGAACGTCTTGCAAAGTTAGAAAAAGAGCTTTCTGAATTAACTTCAAAACGAGATGCGATGAAGCTTCAATGGCAGAACGAAAAAAACAGTATAGATGAGATAAGACAACTAAAAGAAACTCTTGAGCAGTTGCGAATTGAAGAAACAAAATATACTCGAGAAGGAAATCTCGAAAAAGCTGCCGAAATTAAATACGGAAAAATTCCGGAAGCAAGTCAGAAAATCGAGGAAATGACTTCAAAAATGGAAAAAGCAAAAACTGAAAATGAAAAAAACAATTCAGTTAGACCGCTTTTGCGTCAAGAAGTATCTGAAGAAGATATAGCACAAGTTATTTCTGCTTGGACAGGAATTCCTGTAAGTAAAATGATGTCAAGTGAAATGCAGAAATATCTCAATCTTGAAAATGTTCTGCATGAACGAGTCGTTGGACAAGAAGAAGCTGTAAGCGCAATTGCAGATGCTATACGCCGAAACAGAGTAGGATTATCAGACGAAAATAAACCGCTGGGTAGTTTTTTGTTCATTGGGCCGACAGGCGTGGGCAAAACAGAACTTGCAAAAGCTCTCGCAGATTTTCTTTTTGACGATGAAAAAGCTCTTACTCGCATAGATATGAGCGAATACATGGAGAAATTTTCAGTTTCTCGCCTTATTGGCGCACCGCCAGGATATGTTGGTTATGATGAAGGCGGCCAGCTTACAGAGGCAGTTCGTCGAAGACCTTACAGTGTTATTCTCTTCGATGAAATCGAAAAAGCTCATCCGGATGTTTTTAATGTGCTTTTGCAAGTCTTAGATGACGGAAGGCTAACTGATAGTCAAGGACGCGTAGTTGATTTTAAGAATACAATTATCATAATGACGAGCAATTTAGGTTCTCAGCTTATCCTTGAAGCTGAATCTAGCGAATCAATAAAACCTGAGATTGATTCACTTCTAAAAGCGACTTTTAGACCTGAATTTCTAAATCGAATTGATGAAACAATAATGTTCAGCAAATTAGACCGCTCGATTATTAATAAAATTGTTAAAAAGCAAATTAATCTTGTTGCAAAAAGACTTGAATCTAGGCGCATTTATCTTGAGATTGGAGATGATGCAGTGCAATTTATTGCTGACACAGGATATGATGCTCAATTTGGAGCAAGACCTCTTAAAAGAGCAATACAGACATACCTTGAAAATCAACTTGCTAAAGCATTGCTTAGCGGCGAATTTCTTGAAGGCTCAACAATCGCTGTGCATGCGTCACCAAATAAAGACAATTTGGTTTTCACTCTTAAGTGAGCGGTGTAAAAAGTATTGAATCTTCCGCAGAAATAAAAACTCCCGCCGATATGAGAAATGTACCCCAAAAGTTGGAGACAGTTTTTGGAGGTACACTTCATACGGACGGGAGCTTTTTTATAAGATACGTGCATAAGACGGCAAGTTCGAGTCTTTTATTTTAGTATTTGCCGTATTCACAACCTACATGACCGATTGAAACATTGTCTAAAAATTCAAGTTCTTTTGATGCGACTTTTCTAAAGATTTTTATTTCGCCATGTCCATTTCCGCCGTTCCACAAATTATTATGAAGCTTTTTACCATTTGGTGCCTCATAGTTAATCTTTATCATTTCATCTTTTGAACAAAAAACACTAATATCAATCAAATACTGAGGATTTTCAGCGGTAACGCACCAATGCAATTCTTCCTCTTCTTCAAACATTGTAAATGACGTAGAGGAACGTTTAAAAATATTAGAAAAATTGAATTCATATTCTTGGTCTTCAAGTTTCAAATAAATCAAGAGTTTGTTTTTTATAGGAATACCTAAAACTTTTGGTGTTCCGCCACCAACTGCAAGACAAGAATTTTGCAACGATTTTCCTGTTACAAGGCTAGTTATATCACAGCTAGCAAGCCAAACCCACGGATTTGTAAAATCTACACCCCAGTTTTTATCTGCATAACCATACGATGTACCGGGTTTTACTTCGTATGTATTTCCGTCTAGCATTACTTTGCCAGAATATTCCGTTTTTGCGCCCTGCACATGCCAATACATTTCAAAAAAGTGAAAAGTTCTAAAAAACCAAGAAGTACTATAACCGGTGCAATATGGTATTTTTTTTGATACTTTCAAATTCCATGACATTGAGCCGGAATTTGTCATACATTCAGGATAACGAATTGCTTCTTCTTTATCTACGCTAACTGCCCCTGATATTTCTTGTTCAGAGAGGATGCAAGAACCAATTTGAAAATCAAGTTTCGGCTTTTTGTAAACAAGTTCCGATGATGGAAAGAAGTTATTTATTTGTTTTGCATCTTTTCCCCAGCATCCGGCTTTAATCATCACATATGAAGGACGAACACCATACATCAAATTATCCGAACGCTGCGCAAGAACAACTCTATCAGGATATAAATTAGGATTTATTACGAAATATTCAATAAAAAATGCTTTTTCTTCGCCTGTGATTGTGTTATGCCCTGTAAACGAATGATACCATCGATCATAGCCGCGACGAGCGTACCTTCCTTTGAGCATAAAAAGATTGCGGTGCAAATAACGTTTTGCATCAAACATTCACAAGACCCCAGAAGAACCAATTAAAGCGTGCGATCAAGAGTTCGAGAAATATCTTCTGCTTCTTGTGGGAAATTTTCATTCAGATATTCAAAACAATCAATAGTTGCACTTTGAATGTGCTCATACCAGATATCATAAAGCTCGTTGTTGATAGTTGCTGGATATGGTGCACCCTGAACATCAGATAAAAGTTGACGTAATTTGTCATAAAATTCGTTGAGTCTACTATCCATAAATATTCAGTCCTCTCTTCTGAATTGTTAATATATAAAGAATCAACCTGCTAAATGTAGATTTCCCCAACCCCATAAACAAAAGCGAGTTGACATATTATAATATTATAACGGCATATTAATGTTTTTTCTAGTAAAAAATCAAACACCAATACTATACTAATTTATAACATAATCCTTAAAATAGCAAGAGAATCTCTAAAAGCTTTAATTTTAATATTTTTTATTAGAGAATGAATCTATTTAACCCAATCTTCTTCATTGTGTTCATCAAGTACAAGATCGCCGGCTTCCCATGCAGCTCTAAGAGAAATAACAAAATTATTTGTTACTTCATCGCTATCACGCCGTTTGATAGGTTTTCTTGCTTCTTCTTCATCAAGAACAATTACACCGCGACTTTTTGAAATATTCGATAGAATCTTCTTTCTAAATTCCGGTTTTTTTCCGCATATAAGAATTGCAATATCTGCATCGCTCATAGAATGAAGTTTTTTCTGCAAATAACGATCATCTGCATATATAATATCGTCAAGTGTGAACAATCGTTTTCTTAAATCAGATTCCAACTCTGCATCTACAATACTTAAATTAGACAGAATGTTTTTTTCTGCACCTGAATCCATTTTTTTTAGAATATTTACAAGCGCATTGCGACCATCAATATTATTATTTCGCGGCATTTTAAGATTCTGTGCTTTTTCACGCATTGCATGATCTATTCTAGCTAAAATATCGGGCGGAAATGTTGAAAGTTTCGCAAGCCGCCGCACTGTTTCTTTTCGCTCTTCTTCATCCATTTGATTTATTACTGTCGCAGCTACTGCAGGTTTAATTTGCGAAAGCACAAGTGCTATAACAGGAGCAGATTCATCTTTTAGAATTGCAGTCATTTGTTCACCATCTAAATCTTTTAAATACTCAAATGGTTTGCCTCCGTCAAACGGAACAACTTTCTGCATCATTTCTTGAGCACGTGTATCACCAAATGCTTTTTCAAGAATTGTGCGAGCTGTGCTTACACCGCCACCTTCTTTAGCTTGCTCATATAAATCTGAAAACTCCGCTATTATATGTTCTGCTTCTTCAGGATCTACACTGCGGACACTTGCAATTTCAGGAATAATTTTATCTATAAGTTCCTGCGGCAACAGCGCAATTACTTTTGCAGCTTCATCAACGCCAATTAATAGAAGGAATTTTGCAACTCTGCGGCTAGCACTATCTTTACTTGGAATTTTATAAAGTATGTTGCTGTTTTTTGCATCGGAAATATTTGATGTCTTTTGAGTTGCTGTTGTACCGGTATGCACATTAGAAGTTTTTACAGTTCCATATTGTTTAACATTTTTTTCATCAGGTTTTTTGTACATATTCTCTAACGGCTTTGCCTCAAATTTTTTAGGCTGAAATGCAGATTTTCCCGTTTGTGCAGCAAAAGCTACAAAATCAAACTGATTTTCTTCCGGCGGTGGAGCAAATTCTCTTACAGGCTTAGGATTTTCACTTGTAGTATCTATAGCAGTTCTTTTAAAAGTTGAAGGCTGAATAGGAGTTTGAATATCTCTTGATTTTTCAGCTGTATAAGCTTGCGTGCGAATGTTTGAAGAATATGCATTCTGTATCACAGGTGAAGAATAAGGCTGCTGTGCAAATTGCTTGTTTTGATAAGCTTGTGGTTCTGTGTGTTGAGAAGCAGGATGTGTTTGCGCTTGTTGAGGTTTTATTCCAAAAAGCTGCGATAATATTCCTTGCTTTTTAGGTTTTTCGTTTTGCACAGGTTGTGGCACATTATATTGCATTTGATTAGGCGTAGGCGAATGTTGATATTGAAATGCTTGATTTTGTGCAAATTGTTCAGCTTGTATGTGCGACGGAATATTTTGCTGCGATATGTAATTTTGAGCAGGATTTTGCTCTCTAAACGATGTATTATTTGCAGGTTGAGCATTTGGTTTTTGCACAAACTGTTCTTGCTTAGTAGTTTCTGTATCTTTACCTGCTTCTTTTAAAAAAGCTTGAAATTCCGGACTTGAACGAAAATCCGAATTATTTGAGTCTGATTTATTTTGTGATGACTGAAATTGAAACGGGACATTCTTAACTTCAGGCTCTTGGGGTACATATGGCACAGGTTTATATTCCGGATCAGAAATATCTTTTACAATTGGTGAATTTTCATAATCATATTTCAGCGATGAATTATGTTTTTCAGCTTTTTCTTCATGCAGTTGCGGTTTTGGCGGCGGCGCAATTGAAGGAAGTATTAATTCATCATTTTGATTTGTTTTATTCAGATTTGTTTCTTTTTGCTGATAAAAATCATCTTTTTCAGGTTGTTGTTTATTTTGAGAATCATCTTCTTGATGCATAGACTTAAATACCGGAGCATCATCAAAACTAAAAGGCTTAAATTCTGGGGCTTCTTCTTTTTCGTCTGAACCAGATACAGATCCGGATAAAAGCGCAGCCAAAGCTGCGTCTGTTTGCGGTTTTTGAAGAGATTCAATTTCTGCATTATTTTTTGCAACTTCTTCTGAAGTTAGTTTTTCAGGCTTAAAGCCGGCAGCATGTTTATATGCACGAATCCGATCATTATAATTCATACTTTACATAATATCAGCGAGAGGCGGAATAGGCAAGATAAAAAAAAGCTGTCTTTGAAGTTTGAAAAGTTCAAAGACAGCCCTATCACAAATAATTTGGGAATTATTCTATAGTAACTGTAACAGTTGTGTTATAAAGCTCTTTCTCGTAAGCACTTAGCCCTGCGGTATCAAAAAAACCAACAGCAGGAAGATGAATCAAACCAAGACCATAATCTCCTGTTGTAATTTGCAATGGCGATGATTCCTCTTCTAATGGCGGTTGAACCTTTTTATTAATGACTACATCATTGTTTCCATTAGTAAAAGTATTTTTCATAACGCCATCATAAAGCTCTGTAGTTTCACCTTCCGTAGTTGTCATACCCCATCCATAGCTTGATGCTTCTGAATAAACAGTACCACGTAAAGTCGCATGCTCACCAAGTGCACTATCTTGAAGTTCCGTACCACGAACAGAAGAAGTTACAACAGAAGATTGGATTTTAAAATCGTTGGCTTTATTGTCCATTGATTTTACATTAGCACGCAATACACCAGCATCAAGATACAAATTTGTTGTAACTTTGTCGGAACTATCCGTTAGCTCACGAAGAACAACTCTAGTTAATTGATTGACTGTAACGGTAGATTCACCTAATTTTATAGAAGCAGATGATTTAAAAGCTGTAGAAATAACAGCACCTTCCGGCACTGTATCGCCAGCTTTAACAGCAATCCATTCGCCGTCAGGCTTAACCTGCATTTCAACTTTTCCAGTAGTTGAGATTACCGTTCCCTCAAGTGCAAATGCACTCAAAACAAAAAGTAACATAAAAAAAACAATAAAAATCTTCTTCATAAAACACTCCTTTAGTGTCAAGTTCAAAACCAATATATCCCCCACACCCTCTATACACAATATCGGGATATAACTCCATTAAAAACAACTTGAATTAAATAAAGCACTATAAAAAATGTCCACTACTAGTATACATACTTGTCAAGAAAACTCAAGCATTTTTGTGATATTTTTTGTAAAATCATAAATTTTACGGTATTTTTACAAAACAAAGAGAGTTTTTCTATTATTATAATGCTGAAAAATGCTGAGTTTTCTACTATAGAAACATTAAGAGTAATAACAAATTGAAGCTTTTACGTTTGATATGATGTTAAAAAAATACAGACTTCAAAAAAGCGAATTTTTATGATATTATGAACGTAAAATTAATATAAAGTTAACTTTTAACTAAAGTTCGGAGGATTCATTGAAACATATTTTCATTGTTGACGATAGCATAACAACATTAAAAATGACGGAAAATGCATTAAAAAATTATTTTAAACTTACATTATTAACTTCCGGCACACAACTTTTTGCAGCACTATCAAAAAACCTACCGGACTTAATTCTATTGGACATTGAAATGCCCGATATAGACGGCATGTCAATTCTTGAAAAATTAAAAAGTGTTATAGGGTGGGAGAAAATTCCGGTTATATTTTTAACTTCTCATACTGAAAAGCAAGTTGTTATGGCAGGTTTTAAACTGGGCGTATTAGACTATATAGTAAAACCTTTTAACGCTATTGCTCTCACGGAACGAATTAAAAAGCATTTTAATGATTAAAGCATATGAAAAGAACAATTTCGTTTTTTCTATATATAATTTTTGCACTAACACTTTTATTTGCTGAAAGTAAAAAATATTATTTGACAATTTCGCCTGATACTTCCATTAATGCAACAAGAATTCTACAAGAAGCTTTTAATAGATGCAATTTACAGCCGGTTTTTTCAGTAAATGAATCTCAAATTGGTCTTATTTATACGGAAACAAACCGCACAAATGGAATTGTTCTAATTGAAAACGTTTTTGAACAAAATCCTTTACCGTTTGCCATTTCAACCGAACCGATTTTAGACATTATATTTACAGCAATATCATCAAAAAATAATGCATATGTTTCAAGTTGTAGAAATTTTCAAAACAAAACAGTCGGATTTATTTCATCAAATAGACATATAAGAAAAATGCTACAAAAAGATACTAGCATAAAATATGTTGAACTGGATTCTAAACAAGATTTATTCGATGCTGTCGCAAACGAAATTGTAGATTTCGGTGTAATTTATGCACATCAAGACCAAGAAGAAATCCAATTACCAGCTGGAATTTTTAATGCAGGAATTTGCGAAAAGCTTTCAATACATTTGTATCTAAATTCAGAACACAAAGAAGAAGCAAAATCCATATCGCAAGCTATTTCCGATATGAAAAAAGACGGAACTTATAAAAATATACTGAATAATGTTTCAGCGATAAATTCTCCCAAAACAATTTTGCTAGTTTCTTCTGAACAAAAAGACAAAAAAATCAATGAAAAACTTGAACAATCACTCGAATCATATTGTTCAAAAAATGAAGGAATAACATACAAAACAATAAATCTTAAAAGAAAAAAAGATTTTCAAGATTATGTAGATTTAGACTTAGAAGCAATTTCTCAAATTCACAATAATTTTTCTAACTGTTTGCCAAATGTAATTATAACAAGAGGTTTGGAGTCGGCTTTGTTTGTTTCAAACAACTACGATACACTTTTCAAAGATTCTCCAACAATCATAACAGGCATTCCTCTAAATTTCCATGATACTTTTGAGCAAATCGGAAAAAACAAAATAATTCTTCAAGAATCAATATCCACAAAAGAAACCATTAATAAAATTCTTGAACTTTTTCCAAAAACACAAAATATCTTCCTATTAAATGATAAATCAAAAGTAGGGCTTTTCTGGCAAGAACAAATAATTTCAGATATTTCCCCAAATTTTCCGGAATTACAAATAGAAACAAATCAAAATATTCCGGATTCATTGTTAGCAAAAAAAATAAGTTCTCTTCAAGCGAAAACAATCATCTTGACCGGCTCGATAGACAATATGCAAGATTCACTTAATATTTTGGAATCAGCGAACGCACCTGTTTTTGGACTTGATTACACAAGCGCGTTTGAATATCAAATCGGCGGCAAATATTCTAATGCGCAGCAGCATTTTGACAAAGCCTTAAACATAGCAGACAGTATATTGAAAGGAATTCCTTTGCCGGCAACAGCTTCTTTGATAAAAAATCCACAAGATAACAAATGGATTTTTAATTATTCAAACTTGAGCAATTATTTTAGATTTCCGTCTTTGCTTAAACAAATAAAAGATACCGAAATAAAAAATAAACCGCTGCCCTTGTTTAAGCGAACTTTATTCAAAACATTTCTCGCAATATTTTTACTTGTTCTTCTTGTAGCTTCTGTTGTCCTGCTTATTTTTATGTTGCAAAAAATAAAGAATCTTGAAGATGAAAGAAAAAACGAAGAAGAAACATATAAAAAAGCACTCGCCATGCAGCAAATGCTTTTCAAAACATCCGAGCATTTGGGTACAGTAGATTTAAACAATAATTTTTCAAACCAACTTGCAATTGTTCTTGAATTAGCAGCAAAAGTTACAGATATGGATAAAGCTTCTATCTGGAAAGTAAGCGTAAACGACCAAGCAACTCAACCGCAATGTACACTTCTTGCAAAATGGGAACAAAATCAGCCTGTAAAAAATCAGCCAATAGGAATAATTTTAAATATTGATACTTTTTTCACAGATTGGGGAACAATTTGCAAAACTCCAAGGTCTGTTTATATTACACAAGCACATGCGACAGGTCTTGTAAAATATCAAATGACTCAAAACAATGTAAAAGCACGTCTGTTAATCCCTGTGTTAGACGGAACTTTTATATGGGGATTTGCTGTTTTCGATAATACTCTAAAAGAAATAAAACCGGATAAAAATACAGTTGAAGTACTCAGTATATTCACTCAAATAGTTTCATTTAACGAAATCGAGCATGATGCAAAAAAAACAATGAAAGAGGCTCAAAAAGCTGCCGCTTCCGGAATTAATGCAAAAAGTAAATTCCTTGCAAACATAAGCCACGAAATACGAACACCTCTCAACGCAATTTTAGGCATGAGCAACCTTGTTTTAATTGATAAAAACCTTGACTCGCACATACGAGAATATGCACAAAATATAAATACCTCAAGCAGAAATTTGCTTGGAGTAATCAACGATATTTTTGATTTTTCTAAAATTGAGTCTGGCAAACTAGAATTAATTCCTGCATCTTATGATTTTGATTCACTTATTCACGATGTAATTTCAATGGTTCGCATAAAATCTTATAACACTTTTCTTTCTTTGTTTATCAGAATTGCTCCAGATATTCCGCAAAAACTTATTGGAGATGAACTACGAGTAAAGCAGATTCTTCTTAATTTATTTACAAACGCCATAAAATACACAAAAGAAGGAAGCGTAACTCTTACTATTTCTAATGTTATTTCACATAACACTGTAGAATTAATTTTTGAAATGCAAGATACGGGAATTGGAATAAAACCAGAAGATCAAACAAAACTTTTTAATATGTTTGAGCGACTTGATACAAAACGAAACCGCGACATAGAAGGCACAGGACTTGGGCTTGCAATTACAAAACAACTTTGTGAACTTATGGGCGGTTCTATTGATTTTGCAAGCGAATATGGAAACGGAAGCACTTTTACAGCCCAAATTAAACAGCATATTGAAGACAGCACACCTATTGTAAATATAGAAAAAGTGCATAAGAAAAAAGTGTTAATTTATGAACCAAGCCGCAGACATAGGCGTTTTTTAACGATACAGCTTACAGATATTGGAATTAGACCCGTAGCATGTGCAAATCAGCAGGAACTTATAGAAACATTAAAAAAACATAAAACTTTTGATTATATTTTTATTTCGCCGCTTTATTTGGCACGCGTGCGCTCTCAACTTAAAACACTTAAAAAAAATATTCAAATGGTTGTTCTGGCAGATTCCGAGTATGAATTTTCAAACATGGAAGATGTAATTTTTTTGCAAACACCTGTATATTGTGTGCAACTTGCAAACTTTTTTTCAAACAAATCTAACAAAAACTTAAGCAAAGCAAAAGAACAAAACCCAAGCACAATTTATGCGCCGGATACGAAAGTCCTTGTTGTTGATGATAATATCGTCAATCTAAAAGTTGCAAGCGGACTTCTTTCGATACACGGCATTGTTCCTGTTACGGCAGTGTCAGGGTTTGATGCACTAACAGTATTGCATCGACAAAAATTCGATATTATTTTTATGGATCATCTTATGCCAGAAATGGACGGCATTGAAACTACCCATGCAATAAGAAAAATGCAAAATGATAATAAAGACGCAATTATAATTGCACTAACTGCAAACGCAATGAGCGGCATGAAAGAACGGTTTATTAATGAAGGTATGAATGATTTTCTTGCCAAGCCTATTGAAAAAGATGATTTTGATAAAATTCTTGCAAAATGGCTTCCGGAAAACAAAATAACACGCAAAAAACCTAAAAAAACAGAAGATAAAATAGCCGTTCATATTCCGGGTATCGATACTGCAACAGGAATCAGATATGCAGGCAATTCTCTGCCGATTTATATTGATATTCTTGAAACTTATGTATTAGACGCAACAAACAAGATTGAACTTTTGGAAAAAGCACTTGAAGAAAATAATATTCACGACTTTACAACTCACATTCATGCGTTAAAAAGCGCATCTTTAAGCATTGGTGCTTCTTACGCCGGAATGCTTGCAGAAAGACTTGAAAAAGCAGGAATAGAAGGCAAACACACGTTTATAGAAGAAAACGCAAACAATTGTTTTGAAACTATAACGGAAATTATTGAGAATATTAATTCTTTTATTGAAACACATAAAAAAACTCAAAAAGCTGAACAATCACAAAAAGAAGAAGGCAGTAGCGATTTTTTCAAAGAAACTTGTAAATCAATTAAACAAGAAGCTGAAAATTTCAATATTATTGAAATTCAATCAAAAATTGAAACTCTAAAATCATTCAGCTGGCAGCAAGAAGAAGAAACAATCATAGAAAATTTGTGGCAAGCAGCTGATTCATATAATTACGAAGCAATTCTTGAAACTTTAGAAGCACTCTCCGACACAAGAAATTAAATGCACAACCATAATCAGCTAATCTTGTATATGATAAGACAGAAAACTCAACATTAAGGCTAAACAACAGCTTTACGCATATCTTTTTTTTTGATAAGCTGTCAAAGTATTTTTTAACATTTGCATTTTCAAAAACTAATACGGGGTAATTTTATGGAAGAAACATACAGCGGAACATTTGAAGCTGCGTTGGAACAAAGCCGCAAATTAGAAGCAGATTTAACATCAAATCCACAAAAATATAAAATTCTTACAGGTGATAGACCTACAGGAAAGCTACATATCGGGCATTTTTTTGGTTCGTTGCAAAATCGTGTGCGACTTCAAAACATGGGAGTGCCTACATATATAGTAATTGCGGATTATCAAGTTTTAACAGATCATGATTCATTTGAAAATATTTCTACATATATTCATAATCTTGTTATTGATTATCTTTCAGCAGGTCTTGACCCTGAAAAATATAAAACTTATATTTTTCCGCACAGTCATGTTCCGGAGTTAAACCAGCTTTTGCTGCCATTTTTGACACTTGTAACAATGGCTGAACTTGACCGAAATCCAACAGTAAAGGAAGAAATCCAAGCGGCGGGTTTAAGTAAAATTAATGCCGGAATGTATACGTATCCTGTGCATCAAGCAGCAGATATTCTTTTCTGCAAGGGAAATGTTGTTCCCGTTGGCAAAGACCAACTGCCACATCTTGAACTTACTCGTCAAATTGCCCGCCGGTTTAACGAACGATACGCTGAAAAACAAACTATTTTCCCGGAACCGCAACCGCTTTTAAGCAAAGCTCCAATGATTCGCGGGCTTGACGGCGAGCAGAAAATGAGTAAAAGCCGCAATAATGCGATTATGCTTTCTGCAACAGAAGATGAAACCGCAAAACTTATAAAAAAAGCAAAAACAGACGGCGAGAGAATTATTACATACGATCCAGAAAACAGACCGGAAGTAGCAAATCTTCTTACATTAATCTCGCTTTGTACAGGTGAAGACCCTGCCGCTATAGCTGACAAAATCGGAGAAGGCGGCGGCGGAATGCTTAAACAACAGCTTACAGAAACTTTGAACGAATATCTTAAACCTCATAGAGCAAGACGAGCGGAGCTTGAAAAAAACACCGATTACATACGCCAAGTTTTGCAAAAAGGTATAGAGCAAGCAAGAAATGAAGCTACAAAAACACTTGAACAAGTTCGTTCTGTTATGAACATGGTTATCTAATGTCAAAGAAATTTATTAAACACTTTTTATGGATTGTTCCGCTTTTTTTGATTTTATGCTGCATAGCAGGTTTCGGTTTTTATGTTTTTGAACAGACAAAAACAGCAGAACCTACACCACTTGATGATGTTCAACAATGTTATTATGAATCGGAAATTGAACAAAAATATTCAGAGTTTTTAACAGGTCCACTTCCATACCCTGTTACTGAAGCAAAGCTTTTTTTGTATGCAAAAGCAGGAATTATTATTGATGCTTCCAATGGCTGTATTCTTTATGCAAAAAATGCTGACGATATTATTCCTCCAGCATCAATGACCAAAATTGCCGCTATGTATGTTGTGTTTCAAGCTATTGAAAACGGCGAAACAACACTTGATACAGTTGTAAACCTTGTGCCAGATTCATGGGCAAAAAATGCGCCGCCACAATCGTCGCTTATGGGACTTGATGAAAATCAAATTGTAACTGTAAATGAGCTTTTGATAGGTCTTGCTGTTGCATCAGGCAATGATGCAGCAACAGCATTAGCGTATCACATCGCAGGTTCTATCGAAGCTTTTTGCGATCGCATGAACAAAGAAATGCAATCGCTCGGTCTTAAAAACACTTTTTTTGTAGATGCATCAGGTTATAGTGAATTTAATTCAACAACTCCGCGTGAATTTGCCGGTCTTGCTAGAATTTATATTCAAAAATATCCGGAAGCTCTTAAAAAATATCATTCTATTCCTTATTTTACTTTTCCGCAAAAAAGTAATTATCCGGAAAATTATAAAGATCCAATTCCATCTAAAACAATTTATGCTACAAACCGTCTGCTTCAACAATATGACGGCGGAATTGAAGGATGCGACGGCTTAAAAACCGGCTTTATATATGAATCGGGTTTTAATATTTCACTTACAGCAAAACGAAATAATACAAGATTTATTTCTGTTACTATGGGCGGGCCTGGAGTCGGCACTATTGAAGGCAACCGCTACCGCATGGCAGACGGTAAAAAACTGATGAAATGGGCTTTTGATAGTTTTGAAACTCACCATGCTATGGAAAAAGCTGTTGTACCTGTGCGTGTTTGGCAAGGAAAAGAAAATGCTATTAATGTAATTGAAGCTAAAAACCATTCGCTTTCTGTACCGAATATTACGCCAAACGCAGCATCAAAAGTAAAAAGAAAAACAGTAATTTATGGTAATGTTGTAGCACCCGTACAAGTCGGCGATGTTCTTGGCAAAGCACAATATTCTGTTGATGGAGTTCTTCTTGAGGAAATACCGCTTATTGCAGACAGAACTGTTCTTGAAGGCTCAAAGCTGAAAAAAATTGCAGATTCTCTAGCGCAAAAAATATTGAGTAAGCGCATTCCATAAGGTACCGCAGTCGGATTCTCTCCCTCCCACGAATCAAAACCGAGAAATGCGCTTTACTTACGTAGCAACAACTTATCAATTTTTAAGCTGTGTATATGGAACAATATCGTAACCGGCAGACAATATTGCACAAATAAGTTCGTCAAGATAATCGTATAAATAATCGCTACGTTTTCCATCTCTTATGCCG
>JAAYQG010000183.1 GCA_012519415.1 Treponema sp.
CATTAAATAAATATCTTGTTTTCCCCATTTTAGCCATACCAAGCAAGTGACAACCAATACGACGTGTAGATACAAATTTTATCAAAGCAAAACAGGTAAACCAACTGTCAACTAATATGTAATCAAACCGAAGTCCTTGAGCAATGGCTGTGCGTACCATTTCTATCATACTCTCGATTTTGGTAGTAAAATACTCTTGTTTACGATTGTTACCCGGTGAACCTTTTTTACGTTGTTTTGTATAGCGGGATTTAACCTGTTTAATTCACAAACCTACAATTTTCTTTCCAATCATCTCGTTTTCCATTCCGGATTTTGAATTTAGGTATGGATCTGATCAGAATCAGGGTTATGCCATTATTTTTCTAATTTTTAGACATACCTCTCCCATTCACTTTTTTCTTTAAAAAAATAAAGTGTGGATTTGTAGTTTGTTATATGTGAAAGAACGGTAGAGGGTAGTGTCTGGTCTAAATCCTAAGCTCTTGAAATAACAATAATAAGTTCTTAAATATTTGTATTTCAGGAAACTCAACAGGAAATTCAATTTTCACTTTTGTCTTTAATATTTTCACTCTTGTGGCTATCTTCAATATTTTCAATTGAATGGTTTTCATGGTGGAATTTGCAAATTCCGTTGAAGCTAATGCTTGTTTTTGCAGCGTATGTATAAGCACGTAAGCTGCAGAGTGCAATAGTAATCTGAACTGATTAGCTTTAAAACTATTACAAGACATCCTATCTGATTTCAAATAAGTTTTGTGGTCCTTAATTCGCAATTCGGCACTCCCTCTGGCACAGTATGCATTCTCATATAGGGCTTTAGCGCGTATACAACGGATGTTGCTGACAATATAACGAACATTGGTGCCTTGGTCGCTTACCTCTACTTTTACTACCACCCTTTGAAAATGCCGCCAGCTTGCTGCTTTGTATGTAAAACTGTGATATCTCTTTAATGGCTTTTGATAGATCTTAAACTCGCGTTCTGCACTTTCAATGGTTGTACGGGTCATTTCTTTCAATAGATTATTACTTGTAAGACCGGTTATAAACCCGATGTTATATTCTGTTTCTGCCCAATCCATAAATTCCTGTGAACAAAAATGACTGTCGCCTCGAAGGATAATCAGCGTATTGGGCCAAATCTTGCGCAAATGTTCTATGAGTCTTCTAAGAATTCCAAACACCTTGACACTCTTACTTCTTCGACCGGGCTTAAGTATGGAGGCTATCAATTTTCCTGACAAACCTTCATAAATATGCAATGGCATAAAACAATAATCGCCATAATAATTATTAAAAAGGCTCAGTTGTTGCTCCCCATATACGCGTGCTGCAGTATCGTCACAATCCAAAATGATTACCTCAGGTGCTTTTGTATAGCTTGCAATAAACTGATCTACTAAAACTTGAGATATTTGATATAACTCCTTATTGGAAATGCTATTTTCAAACCTACTCATGGTAGGCTGAGCCGATAGACTATCTTCTGTCTCACAGCATATTTTCAAAACTCCATCATTGCGCAAAGTGTTACAATCATTAGCATCTTCATATCCGGCGGCTATTTGCATGATGCGCTGATTAAGAAGGCTGTTGATGCCATGCTTCACGTAGCTTGCATGTCGGTTATCTTCAAGGCAATGGGCTATTCTGTCGATAAGTTTTATATTTTTATCCACTTCTTTAAGAAAAAGAAGTCCGCCATCACTTGAAATTTGCTCGGTTGTAAATTGCACTTCTACTTTCTTATTCCCAAAGCCTGAAAGACTAAAAAGTGTGGGTTGAGAATTTTTTTGCTCAAAATTATTAGAGGATAATTTTTTTATTTTATCTTTGTCCATAATGCGGAGTGTTGCAATGCAAATATACTGTTATTCAATGTAATAGCAGTATATTTGCCCGCATTTTTTCTGTTTTTATGAATAATTCAGGTTAAGTGTCCCCCTTTGTTAGGACAGTTTTTTTAGTTTGTTAATATTTTTTCTTTCATCGGAGAGGCAGAATTCTGCCTCTCCGATGAAAATCGCTTTTTTATTTTTGTGGTGCTCAAATATACAACTTTTTCTCATACCTCAATCATTTTTATGCAATTTTTTTATAAACACTATCAGGTGTCTGATTATCAAGTGATTGATGCTTTCTTTCAGTGTTGTAAAATCTAAAATATTGATCCAATCCATGATATAACTGAACCCCATTTTCAAAAGCATTGAGGTAAATACATTCATATTTAACACTTCTCCACAATCTTTCTATGAAAATATTATCTAAAGCTCTCCCTTTACCATCCATACTGATCATAATCTTGTTATCTTTGAGAACATCCGTAAATTCAACCGAAGTGAACTGACTTCCCTGATCGGTGTTGAATATTTCCGGTTTACCATGATGATCCAATGCGTCTTATAAGACTTCAATACAAAATGCCGTATCCATGGTGTTTGAAATCCCCCAGGAGAGCACTTTTCTAGTAAACAAATCAATGACAGCACATAGAAACATGTGACCTTTTGCCATTGGGATATAAGTAATATCTGTTGCCCAAACTTGATTTTTGTGAGTAATATGTAGGTTTCTTAGCAGATAGGGATAGATCTTATGTCCCTTATTTGGCTTACTTGTATTGGGATTTTTTTTAGGATAAATGGCCCATATTCCCATCTTAATATAATAGGATCTGACTGCTTTTCTTCCTACATCATAGCCGATTCCTTTCAAATAATCTGACATTCTTCTTGTGCCATAAAATGGATGTAAGGTGTAATATTTATCAATTGCTAACATAATCTCTAAATCAAGTTCACTTTCACTAATAGGTTGATAATAAATACCTGATCGACAAATAGATAGCAAAACACATTGTTGAACAATACTTAATTGTTCTTTCTCTTTTTCGACCATTTCCCTACGCTCTTTTATAGATACGGCTTCAATTTTTTTTTATAAAATTCATTGTGAACTTTTAACTCTCCGATGATTTTCAACAAATCTTCCTTTTCCTTTTCAAACTCCTTTTCCTTTGAATGATCATCTTTTTCAAACACTTCTGACATATTTTCCAATAGTATTCGCTTCCATTCAGAGACCTGAGCAGGTTGCAAACCATAACCGGAGGCAATCTCATTAATCGTTTTTAACCCTTTTACTGCTTCTAACGCCACTTTGGATTTAAAACCAGGGGTGAACCTCCTTCTTGACTTTTTTTCCATAAGACAACTTTTTTTAATGTTTTATACGTTAACTTTGCATTTTTGTTGTCCTAAAAAAGGGAACCATTATATATCGGCGTTGAGTCTTTTTCAAATCA
>JAAYQG010000184.1 GCA_012519415.1 Treponema sp.
ATATTATTTCACATATTCTACTGGCGATACACATAATATCTGCTGGGCAACGAGCGACAATGTTTATGGTCCTTACACTTACGGTGGAATTCTTTTAATGCCAGTTATCGGCTGGACAAACCACCACTATTGCGTTGAATTTAGAGGCAAATGGTATTTGTTCTATCATGACTGCGAACGCTCTAAAGGTGTAAATCATCAACGTGATGTTAAATTCTGTTCTTTGAATTTTAATGAAGACGGTTCAATCCAGACTGTAACACCATAAACGGTAAATTTTCCGGCAACTATTTATTGCCGGAAATTAATGCAAAGCTTAAAAGCAACGCATAAATCTTACAAGCACCGGTTTGCCAGTTTTTGCAAAGCGAAAACTGGCAATGTTTGTCTGTTAATTCTAAATTTAGAGAACCAGCCTAATCGTAAATCTTAAAATTATTTTTTGTATTTTTCAGCTGCTTTGATGATGCTATAATATGAATCATTCGGCGAAAAATTTGCATCAAAAATTGGACTTCTCATTGTATCAAGATAAATTTTTTCGGAACTTTGGATAATATTACGGAAACTCACTTCTGAAATTATGCTTCTGTTATCTAAAACCTGCTTCATAAAATCAGCATAGCAGTCTGCTTCATTTTTCCCGTCATAAGATGCAATATCAAGCTGCGCAATATGAACAGCTAACCCTTTCCTTCCAAAAGCTTTTATAGCATCAAAGTATTCATTTCTGTTCGGCCAATCTGATGTTAAATGAGATATTACAGCAATCTCATCGACTTTGCCGCCGCTTTTTTTTATTTGTTCTACTAGCTTTAATACAGCTTCTCTTTTTTTTGTAATATGCAAATTTGAATCGCTGTAAACAATTTTTTCTGTGTCTTTTGCCATAGAACATACAATTTTATACGCATGAAGAACATAACTATTATCTGTATAAATGGCACTCCAAAGAGAACCTTCTTTTTCCCTTAACTTTCCGTTTTCAGTGTATATTTCAGAAGCAACATGAAATGCACCGACAACTTGAATTGTACGAGCATTCACTTTTTCCCATTTACGAACAGTTTCTATAAATGAAGTTATATACCACTCAATTCGTGCATTCATTGTTGATTGATCTACCAAACCTTTCGAAGTATCAAATTCTTTGTAAAAAAACCAAGAAGGAAAATGTTCATGCCATATAAGCGGATGGATTCTAAGCAAGACACGCATATCTTTTGCTTTTGCCAAAGCATTTACAATAGGTGTATCGTTTATTTTGAATGGCATATTATAAGTTTTTCCGTCTAATGCCGTAAAAGGAACGGTTCTACTTGGGCGAATATTAAGAATTTTATCAGCTCTAAGTTCTGTTTTGGAAGTAATGCTTTCAAAATTTGTCTGTATAATATACGCAGTTTCAGTTCTAGTAATTTCTGAACTATCTAAACTTACACCAATAGAAACTTTAAAATCTTGATAAGCTTCTTTCATAGGAACTTTGGAGGGTTCACTTTCAGCAGCATTTAACCAAAACGGAAAACAAACAAACAAAAAAATAATAAAAAACTGACGAATAAAATATCTCATAATGATACTATATCTTGAAAACATTTGTTTGATAAGATTTTTTAATTTGGTTATACTGAATTATATTTTTAAGTTCATTATAAATTTTTGTAATTCATTTTTAACATAAAAGGACCGGTAACTTATGAAAAAGATTTTCGCTGTTGTTTTTCTGATTCTTATGACAGTATCAGTTTTTGCTTCCGACCCAATTATAAAAGATGTTGAACCTTCTTTACTTGATTACATAGTTTGGAGAGGCGATCTTACATTTGACCAAATTCCTTTTAACGAATTAGATAGCGCGATACTTGCTATGTTTGCTTATATTGATTTTGGAGATTTAGAAATAAGCCAGCCACAAAAATCCATAACTTTGCGCGAAGCTTCAAATAGATTTTTTGCAGCAGAATCTAGATACGATGCAACAGATAATTTTTTGCTTATAATGCAACATTGTCTTTATATGTTTGAACAAGCTGCAAAAACAAATAGATTTGGTTCTATTGAACTGCATGATTATATAAATTCTGTAGATACAAAAACACAAACTCAGTTTGGTGCAATTACATTTTCACTTGATAAAAACAATCATTATGTTGCATTTCGAGGCACAGACAATACAATTGTCGGCTGGAAAGAAGACTTAAATCTTGCAGTGCAGCAAGAAGTGCCGGCGCAAAAAAGAGCTACTTCATATTTAAGTGATATTGCATCAAAATATAGCGGTAAGCTCATAGTTGGTGGTCATTCAAAAGGTGGAAACCTTGCGCTTTATTCGGTATTTAAAGCTGAAAAATCTATTAAAGACAGAATTGAAAGCGTGTGGAATTTTGACGGACCGGGCTTTTTGAACAATAATCTTATAATATCTACATTAGACAGCTTGGGTAGCAAAGTGCATACATTTGTGCCTGAAACATCTGTTGTGGGAATGTTGTTGAACCGCACAGATGATTATGTGCCAATTGCAAATCTTGATAAAAACAGTTCTTTTTTTGACCAACATAATCTTTTTACGTGGAAAATCGAACCTTGTAAGTTTGTGTCTGTTAAAGAAGTTTCTTCAACAAGTAATATTATTTATGAAACAACTCAAACATTGCTGCAAGATTTTACAGTTGACCAGACAACTCAATTTATCAATATTATATTTGAAGCTGCTGATAAAGCTGGTCTTCATACAGTTAACGACCTTACAAATCAACCATTAAAATTCGCTTCATCACTTGCAAGTTGTTACAAATCAGCAGATAAAGAAACACAGCAATTATGTAAATTTATTGTTTCTTCGATGATTTCAAGTGCAAGCACTACAAATAAAATCCAGAAGAAGAAAAGGTAGGGGGCGTTTGCGTTTCGCTTAGGGATTAATCTAAAATTTGGAGATTAATCTGGCGAAACGCCAAGTTTTTTGCTTGCAAAAAACTTGAGG
>JAAYQG010000185.1 GCA_012519415.1 Treponema sp.
AAGTTTGCAGTTTAATCAGACGTCCTGTCTGATTAAACTGCCGAGTTTTGTTGCCAAAACTCTACGCTTGTGCACTGCATCCGTGCAGTGCGGTTTTGTGCAGGGGGCGTTTCGCTTGGGATTGGAGCTACGATTTGGAGAACAACTGGCAAAACGCCGATTGGGCATTTGGTTGGGTTTAATCTACAAATCGTGATTCATTTTTCGAGCTGGTTTAGGGGCTGATTAAATCCTAAAGTTGCGTTTATTGATAAAAAAACATAATCGACATCGATGTTTCTGCCGAAAAACAATAAGAAGTATTTTGGCAATTATTTTGTCATGTTTTATATGAGGATTTATGAAAAAAAGATTTGTTTTTATATTCGCTTTGATTGTTCTTATTCCTGCTTTTACTATTGCGCAATCGCTTACTATTGTGATTGTTCAGCGAGATGCTTCAACAACTCTTGTGCGAGAAATGACTCGTCTTTTAGAAACATCTCTTATGGATTCATTTTTTGACGATGGATTTATTGTTTCAAATGAACCTATCGTTGTAACAGGAACAAGTAATGAATTGTTTATTGAGCATCTTGCTTCAGCCGGAACCGGTGGAATGGGATACATTGTTCCTGTTATAGTAAAATATGAAGATTCTTTAGATGACCCACTTTTTGTAAATCTACAATGGGAAGTATTGTCAAATAATTACGATATTTATGCACAAGGAAATGTTGATCAGACTAAATTATATGCGGCCTTAAATAGAAAAGACTGCGAAAAAGGGATTAGAAACTTTGCTTCAAATCTCCAAAAAGAAATTGGAGCAGCAATAAGGTTTCAATCGCAAATTCAGAAAAAAAAGACTCAAGAACTTTCGTTTAGGCGATAGTAACTTTGGGTTTCCTAAAAATTTTTTTGGAGAGAGTTTTCTGTAAAAATTGAAACTTAGTGAGGAAAAATATGAAACGTTTTGGAATTATTTTGATGATGTCTTTTTTTGTTGCTTCTTTTACAATGGCAGCATCGTCTTCTGTTGCATGGGAGGGCAGGGCTGCACGCGGAAGTGCTGAAGCTTTTCCGTCTGGTGGAAATTATGCACAAAGTAGAATTTTTTCTAAAGGTGAAATTGTAGATGTTATAAATACTTCTAACGGCAAGACTATTACAGTTGTTATAACTGGTTCTACAGATTTATCTGGTGTGCTTGTTTTACTTTCGCCGTCTGCTGCTGCTGCTATTGGAGTTGAAAGCGGTTATGATACAACTGTGCGTATAAGCAGAAAAAATGATTATGTAATGGAAAAGACATTAACTAATGTTGCTCCTGAATCAAAAGCAGACCCTGATACAAATTCTGTTGCAGCATTACCATCTGAATATTCAAATGTTATTACAGCTCCAAAGCCAGAAACTCAAATTATTGATAATGTTGCTGCTAATGAAACTACACAAGAAACAAAGAAAGCTGTTTCTGCTTATGATTATTCTTTACTTCCACCTGTTCCTCCGACTCCAAAAGAAGAAGTAGCGACAATTCAGCAAAACTTTTATGCGTGTCCAAATTGTTTAAATGCAAAAAAAGATGAGCAGATTTGCGAGAGTTGCAAGCAGAAGCTGGAACAAGGAAATTTTTCTTCTTATCAATCGCAAACTCCTCCGGCAGATTCTATGCCGTTCTCTGAGCTGTTGATTACTCAGTATGAACGTGGCAAATTCTATGTACAGCTTGGTGTCTATCGTGATATGAAAAATCTTAAAAACATTGTTACTAAATATAGAGGACAATATCCTATTTCCATAAAATCATCAGAAAAAGCTGTAGGCGGTTATGAAATGCTTATCGGGCCGCTTTCTCAAGATGAATATAGAGCAATTCTCGAACGCTTTAGAAAGAATGGTTTTAAAGATGCTTTTGTAAAATTCTTGAAATAATAAAAAAACAAAAAACCAAAAATTAAAAAGAAATGCATCCTAAAGAATGACAAAAGTTCATTTTTACGGATGCATTTTTTTTATAAGTTGAAAATGTTTATACTAATGGAAATTATCTAAACCGGTTTAAGAGTTTTCCCCTATATCGTCCTTTGAATAATAGATTTATGCTATTTTATAGCACATAGGGGAATTTACTGAATAAATTAAAAGGAGAGAGTAAATCAAAGCATTGCTGGAAATAGCGCAATGTTTTGATTTACAAAGTTTGCGTTGCAAACTTATTATTTATTACTGTTTTTCACGTCGTTGGTACTTCAATCCGAGTGAAAGGGACACATGATTTAAGTACCAACAGCGTAAAAACTCAATGAGAAAGTTTAACTTTCGATTTGAGTTTTATGGGAGAAGTATGAAAAAAATTTTAACCGTTTTGGCTGTGCTTCTTTGTGCTTGTGCAATGATATTTACAAGTTGCAAAAAAGAAGCTGCAAAAACATCGGGAACCAAAACAATCAGTTTTTGGCATCTTGATACAACAGATGAACAGCAGGCTGCTTGGCGACAAATT
>JAAYQG010000186.1 GCA_012519415.1 Treponema sp.
CTCGATGTTTTTACCTGCCGCTATAAAAGTCTTAGAATGGCTTACTAATCTAGCAACGGCAATAGATAATTCCCCGCTTGTAAAAGGTGTTTTACTCGGCGCACTTGCGGCAATCACAACATTGATAAACAGCTATGCCGCAATTGCTCTCGTTAAATTTATCGCAAAAACATGGGCAGCATTTGCCGCTCAAATGGGCTTTAATGCAGCATTAAGTGTAACAAATATAGCTATAGCCGCCGCAACTATTGCGGTAGGGCTTTTGGTGGCGGGATTTGTAGCTTACGCTGCTCATCAACAAAAAGCGGCACAGACTACAAATAGCCAAGCACTCGCACTAAAAGAAGCAGACCAAGCCGCCAAAAACTATCTTGCAACAATAAAAGAACTCAACAACGAGCAGCTTTCGGAAAACTTGAGCCGTATGTGGAGCGAAGACACGATTAATTATCTGCAAGCGGCAGTTGATAAAGCAGAATCAAGGCTCGATGAATTAAAAAAAGCCGGACAAACAGATTCATACGAATATAAAAACATAAGCGACTCGCTCGCTCACAATAAAGCTCGACTTGAGCAATCAAAAGCAGCTCGCGCTGAAGCGCAAAAAATTCTTACAAAGCGCGCACAAGACGAAGCTGCTCAAAAATCGGACGATCTTTTACAATGGAGAAATGAGCAGTGGAACAAAACCCTTGAAGGACAGATTGAAGAAGCAAAAGCTGAACTTGCAAAAGCAAAAAGTCTTCGTACTGCTAAACATTCCGAATATGATGAAACTGGAACCTTTAAATCGACCGATGGCTATAACAGAACCAAAACGGAAATAATCATACGAGACGCACAAAAAAGACTCGATGACTTAATAAAACAGAGAGATTCTGATATGAATAAGCCGGAAAAGAAACTTCCGGAATTTACAACAGAATGGACTAAGAAATTTCGCACTGAACTTGAGCAAATACATGAAGAAGAAGCAGAATCCTTGAAGAAACTTGCGGACAACGCAACAGAATCTTTCGGCGAAGCGTGGAAAGAAAACCAAAACGCTGTAGAATCATACGCAAGGGAAGAAGCAGCCTTGAAGAAGTATTATGCTGACAAAGTTGCAGACTACGAGAAAAAGCTTGCAGAAGAAGAAAAGCAGCGCATACTTAACCGCCACGAACTACAGATGAAAACGCTACAAGACGAATACCGGTTTATCGCAGAACAAGCTAGAGAGCGCATTGATTCAGGCAATTTTTCGACAGAAGATGTCGGGAATTTTGCAAAAGGCACATTTTTGCAAGGTATGGCAGGCACGGAAGCTTTTGCAATGATGTCTGGCGGAAACCCGATAACGACAATTATTGATGCTGTATCAAAAGTCGTTTTTGGCATAGAAAACATCCAAAAGCTTTTAAATCCGTTCTCGACAATTTTAGAAGGATTACTATCTTATTCGGAACTTTTGATAAATGACGCTTTAGAGCCGATAGTTGATATTTTGCTCGACTTAGGCGAAACTATCGGACAGATTTTGCAGCCTGTGGTAGGCATAATTGCAACAGCCTTGAGAGTTCTCGCTGGTGTAATAAAAATTGTAACTGTGCCTCTAAATCTTTTGGGCAATGCGTTAGAATGGCTTTATAACAAGGTTATAAGACCAGTCGGAAATGCCATAATCAATGTGTTTAACGCAATAATTTCGGCGTTAAATAAAATCCCTTTTGTAAATATTAAAAAACTAAAACTCCTTCCGCTTGCAGGCGAAGCCGCCGCAGAAGCAGCTGAAGCTACAAAAAAAGCCGCCGCAGCCGCAAGGGCAAAAATTGAAGCGATGTACAAAGCCCAGATTGACGACATAAATGACGAGCTACGCTATCAGCTTCAATCAATACAAAAGCAGTATGAGCTAGGGCTTATAAGCCGCCAGCAGTATATTGACCAAAAGAACGCATACAAGGCTGCCGCCGACACAAAAATCTTAGAAATAAACGAAAAAATGGCAATTGCCCTTGAGCATATCGAAGAAAATACATATGCCGCACTTGACGAAAGACAGCAGTATGCGGTTGCAAGCCAAAGAAACGATACAAGAGACGAAACAAAAACAAAAAGCTACGCCGAAAAATGGGGTTCTGTCGTTCCTGTGCTCGGCTCAATTGCAGGAGCAGTGGTAGATGTCGGCGTGGGAGTCTTCAACGGCATAAAAACTGCCGCAACGGGCTTTGCTTCGGGCATAAAAAAGTTTTTCGGCTTTGCAGTCGGCACGGACAACATTCCATACGATATGCCAGCAATCGTGCACAAGGGCGAGGGCGTAATCCCCAAAACTTTTAACGAAGCAATCAAAGACGGAACATACGCACTCGTCGGAAGAAAAATCAAAGAAAGCCGGAATAATAACACAGACGGACAGGGTAGAACGTCAGTTAATGTAACGGTCAACGTTGAAGGATCTGTCATAAAGCAAAAAGACCTTGTAGCAGAAATTTATTCAGGGCTTGCGTCAATGATTCAAAGTGGCGAAGTTGCTCCTCTTCCGGCATAATGACCGCATGATAAAACAAGCAAGGTAAAAGGACACAAAATATGGAAAACTTTAGAATCCTTCTTTCAAAAAAGGAAGAAACGGAACAACATATCTATAAGCTTGCAGCTTTGACTATAAATGATTCCTCGTGCAACGAAAATCTACAACATCAAGAAAACAGCGCAAATATTACGCTTAACTATGACGCAAAGCTTTTTGAGTATCTTTCCACTTCTACGGAAATTGACGCACAGATTATAGACGGAAACGATAAGCCGCTTTTTACAGGCACAATCACTGCTGATATATCATGGACTGATAACGGAGCAAATGATGAGATTGACAAATTTACGCTCACGGTCAAGGATTATTCTTCAAAATTTAACCGCAAGACAGAAACAGAACTACTGCTTGAAAATACAAACCTTAACGCTGTGGTTGCAAAAATTGCGCTCATCTGCAACGTAACTATTAAAAACATTCTTCCTGACATTCCTATTCAGGTCATTTACATTGATAAAGGCAAGAACTTGCTTTCTGCACTTGAAGCAATCCTTTATCAGTACGGATTCAGTTTTTTCTTCTCGCCGGAAGGAACGCTTGATTTTTTCGACTGGCGCACCATTCCAGAAACGGCAGAAACACTCGATGAAAATCATATCCGCACAGGACTTTCCGGAACAAAAACCACCAAAAACTACACGTGTGTTTCAGTTTCTTTCAACACGCTCTCAACAAAGCGTAACGAGCTTGTCTATTTTCAGGGGAACGGCTACGACTCAAACGATGACCCAGCTCCGTTTTACGTTCAGCCCGGCGTTTATTTTCCATATGAATCAAGCCCCGTGCTCGAAGAAACGGACGGCATTGTCTATCAGTCTTTCGCTTCAAGCTATGCAGAAGCCAAGAAAAAATACAACGGCGAATATGACTATCAGCGCAACAAGACAGCTACGCTGCTTTATAGCAAAAATCATTATGTAGAGAGAGAATGGGACGGCACAATTTCCATTGACCGCACTGCCTTTGAAAGCAAACAGGCGGCGGTGCGTCTCCAAAACACAGGCACAAAAGACGCAAAAGTCTACAAGCTCGGAATTAGGGCGGACGCAGTTTACCGAGACGCAGCCTCAACTGTAACTGTCGGCGACAAAGACGGCAATACCTTTACTACAGACTTTGAATTTGTCTATCAAATGGAAACGGCAGAAAGCATAGCAAAAGCTCTTCTTTCATATTTTGCAAAAGGAAATTTCAAGTTCAAATTTGATTCGGTACTAAACATCGAGCCGGGCACTTTCAGAAAAATCAGCACAGGGGCGACTGGCCTTTCTTGCAAAGTTTTCATTTATTCACGCTCCTTTAATGCTGAAAACTTGCAATATTCTTACGAAGCGCAAACAGTTTCAGTGCTTGAATTCAGTTCAGCTAAAAGCAAAGTTTCTTTTAGCCAGATAGGAGTCGCTGCTATTGCGGCAGTTGATAGCCTTAAACAATCTCTCAACGAAGGAAAAGGCGACTACGTGCCAGATAAAATTTCAAACGTAAAAGCAGTGGCAGAAAGAAACGGGCTTGTTATAAGCTGTGCAAAAATTCCTCAAGGTTTGCGTAATACAGTTACTAAATATATCGTTGAGATTTCTCGTGATGAAGGAGCTTCTTTTGACACTTTTACATCTCTTATAATGCCGTTTTCATATGATTTTATCCGTGTTAAAAAAGGCGAAAACTCAAACTTTGACGGCTACCCCGAAGCAGATGATTTATTAAAATACAGGATTAGGATTAAAGCCGAAAATGTCTACGGCAACCAATCGGAAGACTGGTCAGAACCGGCAGTTCCTGATACAACAGCCTATGGCACATGGCTTTTAAGCGCACCGTCTGTGTCGCCAAGCGTTTCGCACCGTTCGGTGCTTCTGCGCTTTAGCCAGCCGCCTTTGTCAAGCGGACGAGAGCGATACGGCACAATTCGCCACCGTGTAGAAATCCGCCGGATTGACATTGACGGCGCAAATGAGTTTTTTAAGCCAAACGAAACAGACGACCCAAACGAAAACGAGCTTTTCTACAAGGCACAAGGTGCAGGCGGTTTTGTCGAAGTTGCTGGCGACTACTCGCAAACACTCCCGCTAAAAGGGCAAAATGAAGAAACGCCCGCTCCAACATACACAACGTATCAGTATCGCATAACGGCAGTAAACGAAAGAGGAGCGAGTGAAAGTGTAACTGTAAACTGTGTTGCACGCCCTACAAGCGTTGTCGATGTCGTTCGCGGCTGGGAATATAACGAACAGGGCGAAAAGGTAAAAGTTGAGGGCGCGCTCGGGGCTGAAAATATCTATGCCGAAGAATTGAGTGCGATAAGCGTAAATTTGGGGCGTATCAACGCCGGAGTACTCCAAAGTGAAATCGAAGCCGGAGAAACAAAGCCAAATGTAATGCTAGACCTTACAAACGAAGAATTTCGTGTCGGGAATGCACCAACACTTGAGGAAGAAAACGACCCTGAAGCAGAATATCTGCACTGGATAAAAGGAAAAGGGCTTTTCCTTAAAATGAAAAACTTTGTACTTGATTCTTTAGGTTCTCTTGTTAAGGGCGCAATGACTGTAATTTCTACAGCTGACGAGTTCCGCCGCACAATTATCTCGAATATCGGTTTGCAGATTCAGCACCTTAAAAACGATTTTTGGCACACTGTAGCCGAAGTTATAGCAGACAACAGCGGCAATATGATTATAACAAATGCCCCAGAAAATCGAAAACCCATTATAACAATAATGCCAGATGTAACAGATCCAAAACAGCCTAACGGAGTTTATCACCTTAACGGCACAATCACAGATTCTGCCGGCGGCAACTTCGCAAATCTCGACATCACCGGAAGTTTTGAGAATATCAACCCCGTCATTGACGGCACAAAGTATTTGACCGGCACAATTACAAAAGAGTTGATACCGCCAGAACCTTTGTTCGCTCGCTCGTTAGATGACACTCGATTAATTTTACAGGAAGCATATGTTTCTGACAAGCAAGTAGAAATCAATTATGCGTTTTCTGTTTCAGTGTGTATCTTTTATATGGAATTCCCCACCCCATATACGGATCAATACCCCCTTTATTTAGTTATAGAAAGGGAACCTTTGGATGGATTCACCGCTAAGAATAGCCTTGTTTTTTTTAACACAGGGGAAAAAACAAAAGTTTGCATGGACTTAGGGGTGCTAAGTCTAAATTCTTTCTTTAAAATTGCAGCTCCAGATTATGTTTTTGGGTTTGGTGATGAGGTTGACCCTGTATCTATCAGCGTGGTATCTTATCATAAAAATCCCCCTCAAAACCAGCCGGCCCCATTTTTTAAGGAAACTATTCCTGTAATTTATCAAATCAAAACAAGAAGTTTTACAAAAGGGGCGACACTCCAAGAAGTCATAACAGAAGAAGAATATAACAGTGCCTTGTCTGCACCTATAGAAGGGGAACTGTCTCAAGACAGCAGTGAAAGCGAAGTCGTTTGTAAATACATTGCGTCCGTAGATTCTAGTGGAGTGAAGTTCCATGAAATGGTTAAGTATAAGGAAAGCGGGAAAACAATTGAAGAACGGAATTTGAGCGTAACTTCTCCGGCTTTTGTTTCTGCTTCATCATCGAGCTCTGTAGGTTTGTTCCCTCTAATAGAAAAACTCTTGGTTGCTGCGGGTAAGGTTTTGTTTTCTCTACGAATAGCCACAACAATGCGCGAGATAAATTTTGATATTGGAATTTCTCCCACCCGTTATATGGGCTGGCTCAAAGGTTCATCTTCAGCCTTTGGTTTGCCGCTTTTTGCAACGCCGCACGCACCAAAAGGCGATGATTTTTTCCACTTTGTTGTACTTGTTTTTTATTTTGAGCTTAATCAAGTTGATTATGCAATCTATGATATGAGCGGCAATCTTAAATCGCAAGATACATTGACGATTAACCTTGATACCGCACAAGGCACAAGTCTTGAGTTTTCCGGCTCAATGCAAGAGCTTTTTATTGACTTTGGCGACCAGCTTGACGATGATTTTATTCGGCGGCTCATCGCTGATAAGCACCAGATAGGGCGCACAGAAGACGGCTACGATTCAAGCAAGCAGTGGTTTATTGTCAACGCCAAAGACCCTTCTGCGGTTAGCTCAAATGCCTTCTATGTCAAGAGCGAACCTGCCATCCCTATTGGGTTTGTTTATGTGCAGTTCCCGGGAGAGATGTCGCCGCAAGAGCTTTTCGGCTGTGGTACATGGCAAGATATAACATCACTGTTTGCCGGTGCATTTTTCCGCGCAGAAGGTGGCAACGCTTCAGCTTTTGGGGCAGGCTTACAAAACATGATGATACAAAGCCATAATCACGGCATAAGTTTCCACTCTTCGCCTGTTACGTGGCTTTCAGGGGCGAGTTTGAGGCACGGCGGTATGTCACAAAGTTATTTCATCACCGGCGGCGGCGCGGGTGCTATTTCGGCTACTATAACAGCGGCAGGCGGAGCAGAAACACGCCCTGTAAACTACACGATAAAAATCTGGAAAAGGACAGCATAGATAACTTTATTGAATAAAATGATTGCAAAACAATCTAAATAATATATATTAACATCAAGCAGTGCTTGAGAAGAAATCTTGATTAAAGGAGTATGTTGTGGGGTAATGTAAGAGCAGTGGCAGGGCTTACGCTAAGCAAATACATACACGGAATTCTTTTCCCCGCAAAATAATCTTTAAAGAGTTTTTAAAAGGCTGCCCCGGATTTGGCGGTCTTTTTTGTGTTGTGCCTTTGTTTATGTCTTGGTGTTAATAATCAGCTTTGAGCCGTTGTGCGCTTGTAATGCGCTTTTGTGCAATTCCAAAATAGTGCATATCTTTTTCTATTCCGATAAAGCTACGCCCTGTATTCACGCAGGCAACTCCGGCCGAGCCGCTCCCCATTGTGTTATCCATAACGGTTTCTCTTTCGTTTGTGTATGTCTTTATTAGATACTCAAGTAGCTCAACTGGTTTTTGTGTAGGGTGCAACCCTGTGTTTTTACCTCGCGGAAACATCAGTATGTCATTAGGGTACCGCCTGTCAGAATATTCTTTTACCCCCCCCGCTATTTCCTTAAAACCATATATAGAGGAACACACCGGTAGGCGGGATCTGTAGGGGGTCCCCTTTGTAAATTGAGGATTATATAAAGGTAGTTTTTTGTAGAAAACAAGGATGTTTTCATGCTTTTTTAACGGCATTTTCTTAGCGTTCAAAAAACCTGTAGCGTTACTTTTAATCCATATCCATTCATAGCGAAACTGCTTCCGATTCGACTGAATCAAATCGCTTGTAAAAGGCATTTGCGAAAACAGCACTATTGCCGCATTCTCTTTTGTAACCCTGTTGTACTGTTCCCAGAGCGGTTCAAAAGGGATGAGTGAATCCCATTTGCAGCATGTAGTTCCATACGGCAAATCACACAACACCATATCAACGCTTCCAGAAGGAATATCCTTCATAAGCTCAAGACAATCTCCATACAAAAGTTTGATTTTTTCCATGCACGCATAATGCACGCAACGTCCTTTTGTTTCTTGAAAACAGGCACGGCAAAAACATTAAAAAACAGGCTAAAACACACAAAAACACGAAATTTTATCAATCTTAATGTATTTTTTTCTCATTTTTCGTGATAGGTTACAATTGTCTTTATGGTCGGTCATTTAGGAATATCATTCTATCCATTCAAAATCGTGTATGTAAATTGGTTGCAACAACTAACTTGTTTGTCTGTATCTATATTTTATTGTTGGTTACTGCTGAAGTATAAGTGTATATATTCATGTATGATTACGCATAATGTATTAAATGGTTTTGTAGTGCTTATAACGCTACTTTTTGTATTAATCGGAAAGTAAAAAAACGCCTAACACCTGCTTCAGCCTGACTCGGCTTTCGTCATGGAAACTTGCTTGTTGTTTCGCTCGGCAATTTCCATATTCGTAATATCATTTTATTGCGTTGATCTTTTGAAGCATTTAGAATACATTTGAAGCAAGGAGACCAATGATGGCTAAAACTATTACCGTGAGAATTGATGATGAAATATACGATATTTTCAAGAAAGCGGCAGATGGTCAAAAAAGAACAATCTCTAATTATCTTGAATATGCAACGCTAAATTATACGCTTAATGAAACTGTCGTTGATGATATCGAGATGAGAGAGATATTATCTTTTAGCAAGGATATAGAAAAAGGCTTAAATGATATTTCCGCTGGAAGGTACAAAGTAATTGATTAGTTACAAGATTGCAGAAACTGAAACCTTCGAAAAGAAAATCAAAACCTTAAAGTATAAGAATCTATATAGCAAAATTACTGATTATGTATATCCGATATTACGAACAAATCCTTATTTTGGACCAAATATAAAAAAGTTAAAAGGTGAGTATAAAGATGTATATCGGTTCCGTATTGGTGATTACCGCCTATTTTATAAGATATCTGAAGAAACAGTAATAGTTTTTATTGTAAATATTGAATCCAGAAAAGACGCATATCAGTAATTTGGCGTAGCATCCAACACCTGCTTCAGCCTGACTCGGCTTTCGTCATGGAAATAGCAGTTGTCGCTGGGCTAGGCAAGTTTCGCGTCAGTTTTGCCGTTGAAAAAAAACACAAATGGGTTCAAAACGATGTTAGATGGTCTTTCGGGTCAAGGAATAAGAAATATTACATCTGATGAGACCTTTTGAAAGGGAAAAAGACAAAGATAATGATGACAGAATTATACGGCTTGAAAACTTTCTCATGTAAGCATCCTGTCTTGAAAAATTTACCAGTTTAATTATAATTTATCTTGTATTTTTGGAGACAAAATATGTTATGGAATGAACAAACAGAAATATATTTTTTCAGAGAGGCTCTAAAATCTTTTGCTTCTCCTGAGCAACTTTTTTATAGCTTACAATCCGGTTATTATGCATATATACCCAAAGAGTTTGATTCTGAAGGGCAAACATTGCAAAGCAGAAATTCGCTAATAGGGCAATTTACTGAAAAATGGTGTAAACAGCTTCTTTCCCCTATTGCTGAAGACTTAGGTTTGTATGCTATTAATGGTGTTGTTTGCGAAGAAATTGCATTAACTAAATCTTCCAGTGCTGATTTGGCTTTTTGTACAAAAAATAGCATTATGCAAAAAGCAGAAGATATAAAACTTATTTTTGAAATAAAAATGAGTATTGTTTCAAATTATAAATTTGAACAACCTGATACTGTAAAATTAATTGGTGATTATAAAAGTCATAAAGGGAACCCCTCTCTGCTTAGATCAGACTCAATGTTGAAAGCTATAGGAAAATCAATTAATATTAGAGTATATGGCTCAAATGCAAATACCATTCCGATAATAATTTTGGGTAATAGTCCTATAACATCGACATATTCAAAAAAAGTTGATTTTTTAAAATCAGCTGGAGTTATTCAAGGATTTTATAGTTTAAATCCAAATCCTACAAAATCGGATTTTATTTCTGAATCGTCTGAAAAAGGTTTTGTAACTATTACCGATGAGCATAATTTGAAGAATTTATGTAAAAAGATTTTATCGGAAGAACGACATTATTTTTCTTCTATGGTTTCAAAAAAACAACTTGGTAAGATAATAACGATTGCTTCAAAAGAAATAGATGATGTCCGAAAAGGTGAGAAATTCTTAAAATTATTGAGAGGTCGTGATGAGTAAATCCGGTACTGTAACTAGTAGCTTTGGGGTTAGTGGCAGGATAAACCATGATTCCAGTAAATTTTATGATTCAAAGTTATATAAAGAATTAGAAAAAAAAGAAACAATTATTTCAAATATAGAAAATCCTTTCCCTGAAGAGTTGCTTGATTCAATTATATTAGGCTCTTGTGAAAACATGAATCAAATCCCTGATAATTCTTTGCATTTAATGATAACATCACCGCCCTACAATGTATCAAAAGAATATGATGATGATTTATCATTAGAAGAGTACTTACAGCTTCTTGAAAAAGCTTTTTCCGAAACATACCGCGTGCTTGTAAATGGTGGCAGGGCATGTATCAATGTTGCAAATTTAGGGCGCAAACCATATATTCCATTATCCGATTATATTTCAAAAATGATGATCGATATAGGTTTTAATATGCGTGGAGAAATTATTTGGAATAAAGCGGCAAGTGCTAGTCCTTCAACAGCGTGGGGAAGTTGGCAAAGTGCGTCAAACCCTACATTGCGAGACATTCACGAGTATATCTTGGTTTTTTCAAAAGGGGATTATAAACGTTCGCAATTACAAAAAGAAAACTCGATACAACGCGAAGAGTTTATGGAATGGACTAAGTCAATTTGGACAATGAATGCGGAGAGTGCAAAAAGAGTAGGGCATCCGGCTCCTTTTCCAATTGAATTACCTTATAGATTGATTCAATTATATTCTTTTAAAAATGATATAATTTTAGACCCGTTTATGGGTTCCGGAACAACAGCTATAGGTGCCTTAAAATCTCAACGGCATTATATTGGTTATGAAACAAATAAAGATTATATACATTTAGCAAAAGAAAGAATTTATCCATATAAAATTAATAACCAATTGTTTGCATAATAATCTCCTAACACATTTACGACTGCGGTCGTTTGCGTTAATGTATGCATCAAGGTTTTGCAGGTTCAAAACAACGTTAGATGGTCTTTCGGGTCAAGGAGTAAGAAATATTACATCTGAAAATGTGATTAAGCAATTTATGGATGCTATGAAAATAAAGACCTAATACTTTTATCTTAAATTATCATCTTTTATTCTTAATATTAATTGAGATTGAGTATAAAAACGAAAACCTATTAAAAGTATTTACATATATGCAAGGCTACCCCTGGTCAGCCTCTGGCCAGAGGCTAGTATACAAAAGCCTGCACTTCCAAAAAATTCAGACTTTTCAGAACCGATTTAGATCGCCCTGAGGTCCTCAAATTTAGAAAAGTGCAAGCTTTTGGGAACTACTATTTTTTTATTGCCTTCAGGATGCTGAAAAAACAGTAAATCGGGGGCTCTTTTTTTAGTAATTTGGCATACAGGACGGTTCATTCTTTCTTGTTGCAAAATCCAGATTGTAAATTGCCGGGTTCAAAAAGCATTAGATTATCAGCAGGTTTGTAAGCTGAGCAGGGTAACTCTGCATCGCCTGTTTGGTCACCTTTTACAGGGATGTTTACGTAAAGAGGTATTTCTTGCTCATTGGGAACTAAATATTTTTCACATGGAAGAGCTTTGATTTTTTCTATTGTCGTAAGACGAATATTGTTTTTTACAAGTGTTAAGTTATAAATAATGTGTGGAATAATATCACATCGATAACCAGTAAGTATAAGCAGTAGCAATGTTGCAGGCAAAAGTTTGCTATAATTTTTTTCAGTTATTATCAGGCATACTGCAATTGCAAAAAATTCAAAAAACAAGGACGAACCAAATCTAATATCAGGTGCTGACATAAACCAATATATTAAGTTTACTAATAATATTGAAAATAAACATAAAGCAATTTTACTAGTTTTCTTACAGAAAATGTATAGCCATATAAAACAACCGGTGATTAATAACCAAAAAGCATTTGTCGGAATAAAATTCATGCACCAAGGCACAAACCAAAAAGAAAAATTGTCTTTTGCATTCATGCAATCAGCACCCGGAGCACGCGCCCAACATAAAATGGCATCAAGTAAAGATTGTGCTACTCCATTTGGCACTGTCCAAGGCAAATTGAGTTTTGCAATTGGCAAAGGAAATAAAGGAAAGCCAGTTTGAATAATGTTTGTTGTTGTATATACCAAAAAAAGAATAAAAGGGATGAACAGACAGAAAACAATTGTTTTAATAGTGTTTTTAATATTTGAAAAATTTCTATAACAATAAACTCCTAAAACAATAAAAGAAATAAGAACATTAAATGCACCCATCTGCTTAATTCCAAAACTTCCTGCTGCTAACAGGCAAAGTTCAAAAATTGTTTCAGTAGAAAAATCAATTTTCTTTAGAAGTATTTTATATAAGTTAAGTAAAAATATAGCACCCAATGCAAGACTTGGATTGTCATAATAAAGGTTTGGCTGTTTATTTGAATGGAATAAAATCCACAATATCATTATAAAGCTGTAAAATTTTATATCTTTTTCTTCTGTAAAAAACTGGTGCACAAAATAAACAAAAGTTGCAGTAATAAAAACGCAGGGTAAAATAAAAGCAGAACATTTATCAAAAATGCCTACATCAATGCCTGCTGCAACAAATAGATATAACGAATTCATTCCCAGCCGGGAATGTAAAGCGGCAAGTCCGGGAACAACACGATATGAATTGTACCATGAAACTAAACTGGCATGATATAAATATGTATCGTAAGAGTTTAAGCTTGAATTTTTAACTGAATATAGCACGACATAAGTAATAAAAAATGCAAAGAAACTTAACAAAATATAGCTTAATGAAGTTTTTGGTTTATGGAGGAGGTTTTTTATAATATGCCGGTTTTGCATAAACTGAAAAACAGCTTCATATACAAAAAATAAAACTAACGGAATTAGCGTATAAATGGATAAAGGCAAAAACAGATGAATTAGTTCAAAATAAATGCCGTTAATAATAAAACCGGCAAAAAAACTTTTGATAGATGGCAATGTCTGTTTGCGTTTACACAATAAACGCATATACAAACTGCCATTAAAAGTAAACAAACATAAAAAAAATGCAGAAAACACACACTGTTCAATCACTAGGTTGCTCCTTGTTCTTTTTTGGCCACAATTAAAAGATTTTTGCCAATGAGGGGAGGAAGAAAACTTTCAATTTTTTTTTCTATTGGAACTACTAGTTTATCATAAAGTGTAACATTACTTTCTTGCATAATACATTTACCCAAAACAAAAACAAAATACCATGGAATAATGCCCAAAAAATCAAAATATTTTGATTTTTCTATTTTAAAGCCGATTTCTTTTAGCATTGATTCCAATGGCTTTTTTATATAGCGTCTAAAGTGTCCGATAGATTTGTCAAAATTGCTGTATAAAAATGGAAGCGCAGGAACAAATAAACATAAACGACCGTTTGTTTTTAAACTTTCAAAAACTTTTTGTAATTCTCTTTTGTCATCTTCTACGTGTTCAAGAACATTTATATAAAAAACAGTATCTAAAATTTTGTCGCCACCGTCAAAAAAAGCATTTATAACGGTTGCTTTTTCGTTTTGCCCAATTTCCTTTTTTAATATTTTATACATATCAAAAGAAGGTTCGTATGTTTTTAAAGATTTTATGTTAGAAGACAAAAGTAATTTTGAAAAAGTTCCTGTACCGGCACCAATTTCTGCGCATTCATTTCCAAAAAAAGGCTCAAATTCCTTGAATATCCATTTATAATAATTGCTTGCATTGTTCATCGATTGCAAATCAGTACCTTCATATTTTTTATCCATATTCACCTCTTTTTGCCAAAGACCAATACTTTTCTTAAAAAATAGTTACCGAAAAAGCCGATAATGGCTGCCCATGCTTTGCTCCACATCAATGTAATTCCGATTTGTGTAAACCAAAATGTACAGCCGTAATCTACAAAGCCCATTATTAAAAGTGTTATTATATACGCGATAATTTCCGTAAAAGAATTCCAGCGTGCATTATGTTTAAATAAAACTTGAATGCATAGAAAATAGTTTATTGATGCAGAAACTATAAAAGCAATGGTTGTTGCTTGCCATAACTGTGCAGCATGACTTTTGATAATGGCAAAAGCTATTAAATTTGCAATGGCACTAAATGCGCCGATAAAAAAGTAAATTATTAGCTGCATGGGGACTGGTGCTGTATGTGCACTGTAATGAAAAACGCAGTACAAGGCACGAACACCGTCTTTCCAGCCAATTTTTTTGCCTTCTTCGTAAGTTCTGGGAGTATAGTGAATGGCACATTCGTAGACGGAATAATTTCCTTGCGAAACAAGTGCCGTAATTTCTGGCTCAAAGCCAAAGCGGTTTTCTTTTAAGTGTTTTGCAATTTCTTGAATAACTTCACACTTAAAAAGCTTGTAGCATGTTTCCATATCAGTAATGTCAAGGTTTGTAAACATATTAGAAACTTTGGTAAGTGTTTTATTCATCCATGTATGCCAGAAATATAAAACTCGTCGGCAGTCTGCTCGCAGATAGCGTGAACCATAAACTACATCCGCATTATTTGTTTTTATTGTATCAAGCATGGTTATATAATCTTCAGGATTGTATTCCATATCGGCATCCTGAATGCCGACATATTTGCCTGTTGCGTGTATAAAACCTGTGCGTAAGGCGGCACCTTTGCCCTGGTTTGTGCGGTGTGTAAAGACTTTTATATTGCTGTATTTATTCTGTAATTTTTTTGCAATTTCCAAACTGTTGTCTTTAGAACAGTCGTCAACAATAATCAGTTCAAGTTTTAAACCTTTATTTTCAAGTAGTAAAGTTGTTTCGACAATTTTTTCTAAAGAAGATTCCTCATTGTAACATGGAATAATTAAAGACAGGTCTGTTTCGTATGATGTTTCGACACTCATACATGATATTTTATATTATTATTATTTTTTAAAGCCTGTATTTTGAATTGTTCTAATTTTTCCCTTTTTCCCCAATAAAACAATACAAGAAATTAAAATATATGCTTTTAAATTGTCATTGCTAAACTTCGCACAGCAACTTACAGTTCAAAGGGGCGAATGAGTAGAGCTGTTTTGGCTTTATATTCAAGTGCTCAACCAAAAGATTGGGAATATTGCGACAGAGAAGTATTGGTTCAAAACTTCTTCTTCTCAACAGACAAACCAAACTTGCATCACATTTTTCCGATTAATTCAGAGTATGTGTTGAATAATCAGCACAAAAACAAGATAACAAGCGACTGTTTAATGAACATTGCTTATCTAACTCAAATAACAAACCTTGATATTACAAACAGAAATCCGCTTGAGTATATGAAGGACTATGATAAGCCGGAATTTGAAGCAATAATGCCTTCACACTTACTTTCAATCGAAATTTTAGATTGGGCAAGAAATGGAACATTGCCTGACAATGCAATTGACCAATTTATTGAAAGTCGGGTAAACAACATTTTGACTGACTTAAAAACAAAATTAAACGGTGTGACATTTGACGAA
>JAAYQG010000187.1 GCA_012519415.1 Treponema sp.
GTAAAGATGCAGTTCGCCAGATTATCGAATGGATTACATTAGATACATCAAACGATGGTCTTTTGTATCAGTGGGCAAATGCTGAGTTCAAGTGGGCATATCAGAAAGGAGCAGATCCTTCAAAGACAACAAAAGATACAGTTTCTTCTGGCGTAGTTATGGCTAAGTCAAATGGAAAACTTGATTTCTTGAACGGACAGAATATGTTTGACGTATTTATTCCTGCTAACAAACATGCATCTGGTAAGACACTTACACAGTATGATGAAGGTATCAACCAAGCTTGGCGTGATCAGGTTCGTGCTTATGCTTATGGACAAAAATCTAGAGAAAAAGCAATTGCTGACTTTAAACAGACAGTAGCTGATAAATTTGATCTTGACATCTAATTAGTTTTTAGAATGCTTTATTAGACATTCTATTTATGACGACGGGACGAGTTTGTGTTTTGCAAACTTTGCAAAGCGCAAACTCGTTTTTTCTTTCCCTTAATATGTACTAACGCAGGTCTTTCATTCTCTTCGCTGGAGTTTATAATGAAACAAAAACGAAACAGCATAAGTTATGCAAAATACGGGTACTACTTTGCGCTTCCGTTTATGATTGCATGGCTTATATTCATGGCTTATCCGATTTTATACACAATCTTTTTAGGTTTTACAAATCTCAAAGGCATTGGTAATACAAATATTCAAATTTCTAAGCCTTTATTTCGCAACTTCATCAGATTAACAAGTAACTTGACATTTATAAAATCTGTTAAAAATACATTTATAATCTGGATTGCAAACTTTATTCCTCAGCTTTCGCTTGCTCTTGTGCTTGCAGCATGGTTTAGCAATGAATCAACAAGAATTAAAGGTAGGGGGTTTTTCAAAGTAGTTTTCTATATGCCGAATATTATTACTGCGGCATCTGTTGCTATTTTGTTTAACGCCTTATTTTCTTATCCTGTAAGCCCGATTAACTCTATTTTGCATTCTTTAGGTTTTGAAAAATTTAATTTTATTCAATCTGCAACTGCTTCAAGATCAATTGTTGCTTTTATTCAGTTTTGGCAATGGTACGGCTACACAATGATTGTACTGATTTCAGGTATTTTGGGTATAAGTCCTGATATATTTGAAGCTGCTGAAATTGACGGTGCAAGCGGTGCGCAGAAGTTCTTCCAAATTACTTTGCCGAATTTAAGAACAATTATGCTTTTTACACTTGTTACATCATTGATTGGTGGTCTTCAGATGTTCGATATACCGAAGTTGTTTAACCTTGGCGGACCTGATAACTCAACAATTACTGCAAGTGTGTTCATTTATGATATTGCGTTTGGAGGCAGTTATCTTTATGCAGCTGCTTCTGCTGCAAGTATGGTTATGTTCGTAATTATTGCAGTTTTATCGGCAATAATGTTCTTTGTGATGCGTGATAAAGACGAAGTGAAAATGTACAAAGCAGAAAAAGCAAGACTTAGAGCTTATAAAAAAGAGCAGAAAGCTTTGGCAGTGAAAGGAGGTAGCAAATGAAAAGCTCAACAACTGCAACAAAAGCAGCTTTCAAATCTTTTGTGTACACTGTTTGTATTATGCTTACTTTTTTAAGCATTTTTCCATTCTGGACAATGATTGTAAATGCAACTCGAAGCACTTATGAAATTCAGCAACATGCCGTTTCGATTCTGCCTTCTAAATTTCTTTCAAGCAACTGGAATATTCTAAACGGAAAATCTTTCAACGCAACAAGTGGTTTTATCAATTCACTGATTATTTCAGTTTGTGCAACTATCTGTGCTGTATACTTTTCAACATTAACTGCATATTCTGTTGTTGTTTATGACTGGAAGTTAAGACGAGCTTTTTTTACTTTCATTATGGCAGTTATGATGGTTCCGTCACAGATTGTTACGATTGGTTTTTATCAGATGATTTATAAGATTGGTATGACAAACAACTTTATTCCGTTGATATTGCCTGCAATTGCGGCTCCGTCTACTGTTTTCTTTATGAGGCAGTATATGATTCCGTCTCTTTCGCTTGAAATTATTGAGTCTGCGCGTATAGACGGTGCAAGAGAGTTCTATACATTCAACATGATTGCATTGCCGATTATGAAGCCAGCTATTGCTACACAGGCAATTTTTATTTTCGTATCAAAATGGAACGAGTTATTCATGCCGTTAGTTTTGCTTACAAAGCAGAAGTTCTATACAATGCCTATAATGGTAAGTTTGCTTCGTGGTGATATTTATCGTACGGAATATGGTTCAATTTATTTGGGTCTCATGCTTACGGTTTTGCCACTGTTTGTGGTTTACTTCCTGCTTTCTAAGTATATTATTGCCGGTGTTGCACTTGGTTCTGTAAAGGGCTAAAAATTCCGTTTTGGGTGGTTCTGCAATTTTGGGATAAATCTTGCAGAGCCTATAAGCGACGCTTTGCGAAAAGCGGAGTGTTTTAGTTCTGTGCAACTTTATAGTAAAAGGCGGAATCGAAATCCTGAGTTGTAAAAACAGCTTCGCCCTGTGGGGGCTGTGCGGTTTTTACTCTTTCAGAAATTTGATTCCGCCTTTTGTGATTTAACTACAATTTTAGAATAATCTGCAAAACAGGCTATGCTAAAATCGGGTTATTTATTAATGCGTTGTTGGACGTAGTTGTATAAAAAATCAACAGTGCCTTCAATTCCAAGTCTTGTTGAATTTACGCACAAATCATAGTTTGATTTCTCTCCCCATTTACCGCCTTTAGAAAAATAATCATGATAAGCTGATCTTCTTTTATCGTGATAGTGAATTTTTTTGATGGCTTGCTTCTCATTTAATTCGGGGTGTCGTTCGATTGTTCTTTTGATTCTCGCATCTTTATCTGCATAGATAAAAACAGAAATAAAATTATCCATTCCTCGAAACAAATCGTCAGCGCAACGACCTACTACTACAAAAGAATCTCCGTCCGCCGCTTTCGATTTTAAAAGTGCGAGCTGAAGTTGTGCGACATTTTCTTCCGGTGAGTTTGAATATCCATTTACGGTTCGGCTTATGAAAAAAATGCGCGGTTTTTCATCATATTTAGATAAATTGTTTGTATCTATATGTTTAACATTTGCAACTTCATCAAGAAGGTTTTTGTCGTATATTTCCATATCTAGTTTTTTTGCTAGAAGTCCTGCAATTACATGCCCTGCGCTTCCATATTCACGTCCAATAGAAATAATTACTTGTTTGCCCATAAAATCTCCGTTAATCACAAATATCTAATAAAGATAATAACAGTACATATTGCTAGTGCAAGTATTGTCGCAGGAACAGCTTTTTTACAATATACTCCCCAACTGATTGGATAGCCGGCTTTAGCTGCAACTGAAGTGCCTACAACGTTTGCGCTTGCTCCTATTGGCGTGGCGTTACCGCCAACATCTGTGCCCATTGCGAGAGCCCATGTCATTGTTGGAAGACTTGCGCCTGTTGTTTCTGCCAAAGAGTGAATAACCGGAATCATTGTTGCAGCAAATGGAATATTATCAATAAAAGCACTAGCAATAGCACTTACCCAAATTATAATTGCTATCAATAAGTATACATTACCGCCGGAAATTTTGCCAATAAAACTTGCTATTATTTCAAGAACTCCTGTCTGCTCCAAACCGCCGATTACAACAAACAATCCTACAAAGAATAAAAGAGTTTTATGATCAACTTTTGAAATTATTTCAGGAATATGCTTTATTGAAGTAATCAAAGTTGCAATTGCAATAAAAACGCCAATAGCCGGAACAGTGAAACCTGTCATTGAATGTGTAATAAGAAGAATAACTGCGGCTAAAAAAATAATTGAACTAACAATAAAGCCTTTTTTGTCTGTAATAACGCTTTTCGGTTGTGGGAAATTTGAAGTATCAACAGATTCTGTTGTTGATAATTCTTTACGGTATGCAAAAAAGAAAAATATAAGTATAAAAACCATACATATTCCAGCCATTACACCTGTGTTTTGGATAAAGTCTGAAAATGAATAATTAAAAGAAGTTCCAATTATAATGTTTGGCGGGTCTCCGCACATTGTTGCACTGCCGCCTAAGTTTGCACAGAAAATTTCGGAAATAATCATCGGAACAGGGTTAAACTTCAAAAGTTGGCTCAATTCAACTGTTACAGCGGCAAGAAACAAAATAACGGTAATTGAATCGATGAACATTGAAAGAGCTGCAGACATAATCATGAATGTTACAAATATGGGAAGAATCTTATATTTTACGGTTTTTGCAAGCAACATACATAACCATCGGAAAAAGCCGACGCGTGCCATGCCTTCAACCATTATCATCATTCCGGCAATAAAAAATATTGTTTCCCAGTTGATGCCACATGAAGTCCCTTCTGCATCACCTGACACATGCCAGAAGTTCAGCGTAAAAATGCTTTTGACATTAAGAGTGTCTATAACTGCGGTCATGCTTTTCATGCCGAGCCCGAAAACTAAGAGCAGTGTTAATGCACCGCATACTAAAGTTATGTAATGTCGCTCAAAAGTTTCAAAAATTATGAGCATAAACATTACAATAAAAATTGATACAGATAATATTTGTGCTAACATAGTCCGAGTATATCGAATAACAAAAAACAATGCAATATAGCGCACTATTTGCGGTGTGTTCTATAATTATAAAAACATTTCTATATTTTTCAAAATATGCAAAAGTTTTCTATCATATTCATTCGCAATCTATTTGTGTATAAGTCTTTGCAAGGGCGGTGCAAGAAATCTTTTTAATCTTCAAGTGCGGCTTTTGCTAAATTCGCAATTTTTTTGCTTTGGCTTTTTTGTTTAGCAGTATTGGTGTGTGTATGTGGCATATCTTTTGCGTCTTTTGCGGATAATGCAGAAACAATTTTGGCACTGGCTATAATTTCTTTTGCTTGTTCAATGCTACATTTTGCAGCGGTAGAAACAGCTTCAGGTTCAGCGACTGCTAATTCGTCGAGTGTTTTAAATTTTTCAAGCAATGATATAGCTCGAACTTTGCCCACATTTGGCAGATTTTCAAATTGGAGCGTTGTATTTGCTTTTATACGTAATGCTTGATTTTTTGATGTTGCAAAACGATGCGCTTCATCTCTGATTCTTTGCAAAAGTCTTAAAGCATCGCTTCTTTTTGGTAATTTTATAGGTATGCTGTTGTGCGGCAAATATAAATCTTCAAATTTTTCTGCAAGTCCTGCAATGGGAATATCAAGCGAAAGATTGTCAAGCACTGCTTGTGCTGCATTTACTTGGCCAATGCCGCCGTCAATCAAAATTAAATCAGGCATTTCTGCTTGTTCTTTTAACAATCTTGAATAGCGGCGGTGCGTTGCTTCTTGTATTGAAGCAAAATCATCGATAATACCGTCTGTTGTTTTCAGTCTGAAATATCTGTAATTTTTTTTATCCGGATTTCCGTTATAAAAGCTCACAAGGCTTGCAACCGGAAATTTTCCGCCTATATGAGCTATGTCAAAACCTTCAATTCGTACTGGCAGAGTTTGCAATTTTAACACATTCATAAGTTCTTCCATTGCAGGAATATCTCCGCGTTCGCGTATTCTTCGGATTATGTCTTCTTTTGCGTTTTGGCGTGCCATTTCAAGTGTTGCAATGTTTCGCTTTTCGTTTGGAGAGTCCGACTCCACAATGCTTATTTTTGTTTGAGCTTTTAAAACTTCAGAGAAAAATTGCTGTGTAAGCTCAAGATTTTTCTGGTTAGCAACAAAAATATGCGGCGGAATTTGTGCAGGGTCTGTGTAATATGCACGCAGAAATTCACTTGTTATTTCATTTTCTTCACTTAAAGATTTCGTGCGGCAACAATCTTTTGCAATAAGCTTGCCGTTTCTCATTTTAAGAATGCAAAAAGTAACAAGCGGACCTTCGCTGTAACTTGCTATATAATCTCGAGATTCAGGGTCAAAGTCTTCTACAGCGTTTTGCTTACGCAAAGTTTTAATTGCGTCAATTCCATCTCGAAGACGTGCAGCTTTTTCAAACTGAAGTTGTTGAGCAGCTTCTTTCATTTTGTTTTCAATGTTTTTTATCTGTGATTCGTCTTCACTCTCAAGTATTGCTTCAATTTCTTCGATAAACTGATTATAGCTTTCTTTCGAGATTTTTTTGCAGCAAGGAGCTGCGCATTGTCCTATGTGATAATAAAGGCATGGACTTTTGCGTTTTTGAAGTTTCTTGCAGTGGCGAATCTTATATTGTCGATAGAGAGTTTCGATAAATGCATCAAGAGCACTTACGTTTGGGAAAGGTCCAAAATATTTAGAGCCATCTTGAATTATACGACGTGTCTTAAATACTTTTGGAAAGTCTTCATTTGTAATGCGTAGAACCGGATATGATTTTCCGTCTTTTAGACATATGTTATATCTTGGATTATGTTGCTTTATAAGTGTGTTTTCCAGCAAGAGTGCTTCATATTCATTAGAGGTAGTGATATACTCGATTGAACGGGCTTTTGAAATAAGAATTCTTGTCTTTATATCCTTGTTGCCGGCAAAATAGGACGAAAGACGGTTTTTGAGATTCTTGGCCTTGCCAACGTAGATTATCGTTGATTCTGCGTTGCGCCAGAGATAAACTCCGCTACTTTTCGGAGCTTTTAATGCGGTTTCATGGAGCTGTTTGCGGTTTGATTCTGCATCTGTCATGTTATAAATCTTTAAGGCGGCTTTCTTAACTTCCGGCGTTAGAAAAGCCTTTGGTAGAAAAATGCTTAAGAAACACATACCCTTTTTTGTTATAGTTTGTCTACTGGTTTGCAAAGTATACCCTCTTGCAGCACAATCAAAGACAATTACGCTTGGCGGAAAAAACGGCTGGTCGAATCTTTCTGTTATGGATGCGGTTAAATTTGGAACGGGACGATTTGGTTATGAATCTATTTTGCTTTCAAATGATGAGCATAGGGTAACATCTGAAACTGATTTGCTTATTTCTTTTGAAGATGGAATTATAAAAGATGCTGCTGGTAATTATTCCGTTGAAGTAAATAATCTTGATATTAGCAGTAAAACAATTATGGGAAATTCCGCCGGTCTTAGCAATGGAAAAGAAGCGGGGTTAAGATTGCGTGGTTCAAAAAAATCAATATTTGGCGGTGCGGGTCTTACAGGTTCTTTTGTAATAGAGTTTTGGCTTTGTCCTTCAATAGCAGAAAGCGGTGAACAATTTTTCAACTGGCGTTCATCTCGCAGTGTCGCTTCTGTTCCATTGTATCAAGATATTCGAGCATCATTTTTTAATAATCAAGTTGAATGGGTTTTTAACAACATTTTCGGTGCAGGCAATAAAGTTGAACCAGAAGTTATAATTACAAGTACAGATAGCATTATTCCTCAAAAATGGGCACATCATCAAATTGCTTATGATGATGAAACCGGTTTAATAGAATATCGTATTGACGGCAAAATTCAGTCTGTTCGGTATGTAACATCTACAAAGCGCGAATCAGGAGAAGTTTTTAACGCAAGGCTTGGTGTTCCTGCTGATATTGAAATATGCACAAAATACAGCGGCTTAATTGACGAAATATATATTTCACGTACATCAAAAATTTCAACGATTCACGATTTTTACAATAGAAAAGGTGGGCGCTTTGAAACACAACCGCTTATGTCATCAGGTTTTAATTCAAATTTAACAGGTTTGCAGGCTGTTTATTCAACTCCAAAAGAAACCGATGTAGCTTTTTATGTTCGTGGAGGTGATAATTTCTACGAATGGACGGACGAATATCCTGAGTGGGTTCCTGTTGTTCCCGGTACACAGATTCGCGGTGTAAGCGGAAAATATTTTCAGCTTGCAGGCGAGCTTTATCCTGATGGAAAAGGCGGTGAAACTCCTTCTGTTTCAGAAGTTGTGCTTACATATACAGAAACAACTCCGCCACTGCCGCCTGCAACAATAAAAGCTTATGCCGGAAATGGAATTGTAGATTTATCGTGGACATCTTCTGTTGATTTTTCCGTTGGTGGCTACATAATTTATTATGGTGAACATCCCGGAGAATATCTTGGAAGTGTTGCTGTTGAGGGTGTCTCGCCTGTTGATGTTGGGAATACTCTGTCTTATCGTCTTTCTGGTTTAAAAAACGGAAACATATATTATTTTGCGGTTGCTGCTTATTCTTCATTGGACAAGCGTATTGTAGGGGTGCTTTCTAAAGAAGTTTACGCTCGACCGCTGAGGAAAGTAAAATGAGCATAAGTTTTGATACACAATTACTTCGTGCAAAAGATGCATATTTTTCACACGATTACGATCTTGCTATAAAGCTTTTGGGAGAATGCCTAAAAGAACAGCCCGATAATATCGAGGTTCTTTCTAGTCTAGGCAAAGTTTATGTTGGTGCTGGCAAAGATGAAGAAGCTTTAAAATATTACAGTCGCGTGCTTGAACTGGATAGCAAAAATTTTACTGCTACTGACAATATCGGAAGCATTTATCGCAGACTTGGGCGTTATCAAGATTCTGTAGATATTCTAAACAAAGCTTTTGAAATCGAAAAAGATTCTGTTGATATTTATTACAATCTCGGACAGACATATAAGGCAATGAACCGCCATGACGATGCAATTAAATGTTTTGAGCATGTTCTAAAAAAAGCACCAAACGATGTCCTAGCTCATAATCATTTAGGCTGCATTTATGCTGTGCAGAATAATCATGAAAAAGCACTTGAGCTTTTTAATCGTGCTCTTAGAATAGACGCAAATCATCCTATTATTCATTATAACTCAGCGACAAGTTATGAATCGTTAGGTCGATATGAAGAAGCTATCGCCGCTTATGAAAATGCCATTCGCAAAAAACCCGGATGGATAGAAGCTATGATGGATCTTGCTCGATTGCAGCATCTTTCCGGTTATGATGATAAAGCAGAAGAAACATTGCGCCAAGCAATAAATCTTATGTATAAAAATTCTGAACTTCATGCAGCGTTAGGAAATTTGCTTCTGGATAAAGAAAGATACCAAGAAGCTGATAGCGAATTTACGGAAGCGATAGCTTTAGATAAAAATAATATTAATGCTGTAAGCGGTAAAATTACGGCTTTAGAAAAACTGGACAGACGCCAAGATGCATATGAATTGCTTTTAAAAATGGAACAAATGCGTCCAAGCGATGCATCGCTTGCTTTACAATGTGCCCAACTTTTGATGAATATGGGCAAATATGACGAAGCTTCTAAACGCTTGCGTGTGGTTCTTGATAGCGACCCTAATAATGCAGATGCGTTATGTCTTTTAGGTGAATATTTTCTGATTAAAGGTGAAGATGCAAAAGCATTACATTGTTTTGAAAAAGGAATCAAAATCAAACCGGAAAATGTGAAATACCGTTTTGATGCTGCTCGTCATCTTTATATGCTTGGAAATTTTGAAGCAGCTGAACTGCAAATGCGCTATTATCTTGCTACGGTGCCGGATGATTGCGAAGCTTGGGTTTATCTTGGTGTGCTTTATGGTGAGCTTGGTGAAATTGAAAATGCAATAAAAGTTTTCAAAAAAGCGCAAACGCTTGATTGCGATAATTCTACATTAATAACAGCTATAACAAGACTTCACAAACAGTATCCTGAAAACGAAGCAGTTACTCAGTTATTCCAAAGTATTCTGAATAATGTAAGCGGAGAAAATACTGATCTTGATAATCTTGAAGAAGCTCTTACCGTATATGAAAATTCTGCTACAGATTTAGCGGAAGAAGATGTAGAAAAGAATTTGGAACTTCTTGAAGAAAAATATGATGATGAAGTTCTTCCGCTTTCTGCTCTTATTGAAAATGAAACCGAAGAAATTGATGAAAAGCCGATTGACACAGTTGAAGTTGATGAAGCTGTTGATTCGGAAGAAATGCCTGATGATCTTATGCTTGGTAGCGATGGATTAGATGCACTTAGAAAAGATGAATATGAAGACGAACCATCTCAAATAGGTTTTGACGTGTCAGATGAGGACTTTAACACCGGCGATGATTTTGATTCACTTGTTTTAGGTTCAGGCGATGAAGTGCCTATAGATGTAGATCCTGCTGTTGAGGAAGATGAATATAATCCATTTACACCGTCTAGTTCTTCGGGGCGAAAACCTAACGATGTTATGGAATCAGAAGAAGTGTTCGAGCTTGGGGAAAATGCTTTAGGATCTGCAAATGCAAATCAGCCGCAGTATAATCAGCCGCCGTATATGCCTCCACCACCACAATATATGCCGCCGCCGCAGTATATGCCTCCTCCTCCACAATATATGCCGCCACCGCAATATATGCCTCCTCCACAGCCTCCAAGGCAGGAATTTCCGCCGTTGCCGCCGCTTCCGAGCTTGAAAAAGCAAAAACCTGATTCTTTGTCTGATAATTTAGCACTTGATGCTGCGCTTAATCAAGTTTTAGACAACAAATTTATGCGACTTGCAGAAAATGCACCTGAAATTGAAGAGAAAAAACCGACAGAAGAAGTTGAATCTGCTGGTGCTAAAAAACGTCGTGAATTACGAGCTGCAATAAAATCTGCGCTTGAGAAACTTCGGGAAGAAAGTGTTGAAAAACGAACACCGGAACAAGCTTCGCTTGCAGATATGTTTTCTTATATGCGTGGTTTGTGCAATTATTTGCCACAGCCAAAGAAATCTCTGTTTATGTCTAGTGAAGAGCGCGTTCGACTTGAATATGTAATAAATAAATTGAAAAGCACTCCGGGACTTTTTAATGAAACTGAGGAAGTTGTCAAAGTTATAAAAGAAAACGATGATTCAAATGAAGAAGATGATTCCGAAAAAAAAGAAATTTTGGCAGAAAAGAAAAAGCCTACAAGAGAAGAAATCAGCGATGTGATTTTGTGGTTGCAAAATATGCTGAAAGACAATATGAAAGATAAAGAGCTTGCTTCTGCTTTGAATGCAAAAGTTAGAAGCGTGCTTGAACGCTTCGATGCAGAAACTTTACAGTTTTAATTTTGTTTAGGGTTGCACCGTTAGAAAGACTCGCTTTACATTGATTTTAATCTAAATTAGTTGAACCCTTGTGGAAAATTCAAAAGTGTGCCGATAATATTTTGATGAAAGATAAAGCTTTTTTCTGTAAAATTGTATTTATTCTCCTTTTAACGAATTTTCTGTTTGCCGGATCTGGTATATTGTCCATTCCTGATTCTTCGTCTATACGCGAGCAATCAATGGAAGCTTGGATTTCAGCTCCTATTTCTGCGATTATTGATAGAGAAAGTGAAAACGTTCAAACGGAGTTTGGACAAGTTTTTCAAGTTCGTGCAGAAAGAGAAGGTTCTGAAGTTGCTGTTATTTTTGCGCCACGTGAAAACAGCTACAACTTTTTAGAAAAAGCACCGGGTTCTTGGGTTGTTTATCGAGATTATTCTTCAGGAAAAATACTTAGAATTAATGTTTATTTTCAGTTTGACAGTCGTGTGTATGTTTGTTTGCGCCCTGATAATCAGCCTAAAAAGCCGAAATCGGAAGTTGATTTGATTATACATGGTGCATATGCTTGTCGAGGAGTCCCTCTTGGGCTTCCGTTTAGTGAAGTTTTAAAGCTGTCTTTTAGTGAGCTTTTTAATCTAACAAAAGAAACTGTGCCGTGGAATTATGTAAAATCAGATTATCGTAATTATGTCAATAATCGTGATATGGTGAAAAAAATTTATCGAAAGCTTTCTCGTTTTGAATATATCGAAGATGCTGCTTATGATGAATTTGAAAATCCTGTGTTTATTTCTACAGGAGATGCCAGAAGCGAAACGCCAGGAAAGATTGGTATAAATTGCAGTGGATTTACAAAATGGATTGTAGACGGCATTACAGTAGCATTGACCGGAGCTGCAACAAAACTTGAAGCATTAAAAGAACCGACAATGGAGCTTGAAAGTACTTTTTATAATTCACAAGCTGAAAGAAATGAAATGTTTCGCTCGTATGATTGGATTAGAAATCTTTCTACTGCTGCCGTTTGTGCGGAACGAGATAAAGAATTTCCAGCCGGAACACTTGGTGTTGATGTTCAGGTGAATCCTTTTGCAGGCTTAAAATCGCCGGATGGTACTGTGCGAAATGTCGGGTTTGTTCCAAAAACAGGATATGAGATTAATATGCTTAAACCGTTGCTTTATGTGCTTGCCGCTACAGAACCTGATATGCTTTATTTGGGTGCTGTAAAATCACGTAGAGGCAATACAGACAATGGGCCAGAAACATGGACTTTTCATCATGATTTAGTATTTTTTCCGTATTTTGATCAAGCAGGTGTTTGCTATATCGAAGTTTTTGAAAGCGGCGTTGCAACTACTTTTGACGATTTCGTTGCGGCAAATCAAGGCACTTATATTTATTTATGCCGAGTAAAATCAACAGATCGGTTTAAACCTCTCTAAAATATGCAAATCTGTATAAAATTAGAGATTTTATACAGATTTTTTTTGCATTGTAATTTTTTTAATAGACAGCAGCACATCTTTGTAGTATAAAGTAACAGTGAACATACAAATTGAAGCTGTTGCATTTGATATTGACGGGACTCTTTATGCCAACTGGCGTCTTTACATACGTGTTTTGCCGTATTTCTTTCGTCATCTTCCTTTCTTTTTGCAATACAACAAAGTAAGAAGAATTCTTCACAGAACAGCGCCTCTTTCTGATTTTTATGAATATCAAGCTCGTCTTTTATCTGAAAAAATGAATATTTCAGTTGAAGAAGCTCATTCAAAAATCGATACAATCATTTATAAAGGACTTGTTAAATTCTTTAAAAAAATTAAACCTTTCCCTTATATAAAGGAAACTTTTGAAGCTTTTCAAAATGCAGGATTAAAGCTTGCTATATTGTCTGATTTTCCTCCTGAGCAGAAAGGTGATGTTTGGGGGCTTGCTCCTTTATGCACTACTGTTTTAGGGTCGGAAGCATGCGGTGCGCTAAAACCTTCAAAATATGTTTTTGGACTTCTTGCAAGAGAATTAGGTGTTAAACCAGAACGGATTCTCTATGTGGGAAATAGTTTACGTGCGGATATCTATGGTGCAAAACAAGCTGGA
>JAAYQG010000021.1 GCA_012519415.1 Treponema sp.
AACTTGCGACCCACAGATTAAGAGTCTGTTGCTCTACCAGCTGAGCTAATGGCCCTTTATTTTGAATGTGGGGAAATATATCACATTATTTTTTTTTATTCAAGTAATTTTTTTGAAATAAAATCTCTTAAAAATAAAAACAGGACTGCTTAAATCATAAATTTAAGCGAGCCCTATAATTTAGTAAGATTTACTTACAACTGTTAAAAAAGTTTAGTTTATAACAAAAGTTTCGACAGCAAATTTTTCTTCAAGATTTTTTCCCGCCGGCAAAACTCCCCAGAAAGAATTTAACGGATTTTTGGGCATTGCAAGTACAACATATTGAAATTCGTTATTTTTGTAGACAACAGTCATGTAAGGATATAATCCCTTTGGCAATTCAATAAAATGTCCTCGATTATCCCCAAAACGGAACCAGTTAATAGGAAGATAAGATTTTGAAATCTTATAACCGTCTAGCGTGTACAATGCTATAAATCCTCTTTGATTATTGTACACCTTTTGAAGCGGAATATTTCTGTAACTGTATTCTGATTCATTCTTAAAAGCAAATACAGCAACAGAACACACCAACAGCAATACGAGTAAAATAGCGGTTTTTTTCATAACGAAACTCCTTTCTTTGTTGCGACAGGCTAAAACGGCACTGACGTTCTGTCTTTGATTTTTATACAATATTTAAAACATATAAAACAACAAAAACAGAAGGCTCTTCCGTGAACCTTTCTTTAGTAAGTATAAGGTGCATTCTCATGTTTATCAAGAAAAAAATATTGAATGTGCCCAAAAGTTTGATATTTTTTAGTATAGAACCTTGACATTTTCTTATGATTTTCGTATGATTCACTTCATTATGGCGGCATAGCTCAGTAGGTAGAGCATCCGGCTCATATCCGGCAGGTCATAGGTTCAAGCCCCATTGCCGCTAAAAACTACCCCCTTGATAAAAAGCATCGAGGGGGTTTTAATTTTCATAATATTCCATAAGACATTAAACGCAGAAGTTTCTGCATTTCCGACACATACTATTAAAACGAAAGTTCACCTTTGCTTCATCACCTTATGCTTCTTCATTCAGTTTGCGTATTGCTTCCTTTATATATTGAAAATTAGAAATATTTCTAAGTAATTTTTCTGAATAAGCATTTTGCATTTCAATTACTTGAGCAATAGTTGGAAAGTCTATAGATGAAATCTCTTTTATGCCGGTATCTATTAAATGAGAATCATCATTCAATAAATATTCTTCCAAATACGAGCATTCATATTCATCTACAACCGAATCCTGTTCTATTAATTCATACTCATCAGATTCAGTTGGGGGAAAAATATCGTAGCCGTTAGCTGCATAAAATTCCGGAAAACATTTTGCGCAATCATTTTCAACAGGTTGCCCATAAACACAAATATCAAGAAACTTTTCAGGAAACGCATTTAAGAGTTTATAACGTCGTTTTTTACATCGAATCAAATTTTGAGGTTTCTTTAAATCATCACCTATTGCTTTTCTTATTTCATGAATCAATCCATAAAGAATATTTGTATTTTTTTGAGAAATTTCCCCTAAAATTTCATTTTCCAAAGTTTCGCATGAAATCGATTTATTCTGATATTTAACAAAAAAATCAAAAAGTTTCTTTGCATTTTTACTTAATTTCAAATAATTATGATTTTCTTTAGGTTTTGCGGAAATTGAATAAACAAGCAATTTTAGTTTTTCTTCAATACTAGAATCACAATCATCAAGACTTGAACCAATTCCATTAAAAGCTTTCCAATAATTTATATAATTTTTGGTTGAAAGTTTTGTGTTTAAATTAAACAAAATCCAAGGAGTTCGCAACTTACATTCGCGCACTTTTTCACGCAAATTTGATAAAAGATTTAGAATCAAGGTCAATTAAGAAAAGGTCAAATATGCTAGTATGGATAATCTTTAGAAAAAGTGATTCATCTTTTGTTGTAACAAGAGAATCAACAGACGGCTCGACAATTTTTCGAACTCGAAAATGCGTTTCTGCAGAATCAGAAAACAATAAAAATTTCATCTTTAACCCCTCTCCTATAGCTTCCGTAGCGTAGCGAGGAAGCACAGTTAAAAATAAAGTTTGCGACGTAAACTTGAAAACGAAAACTTTATTCCCGTCTTTATCGGGAAGTGCAAAATTTAATTTAGAGTAATCGAACCTTCTTTTAACATAACGCCGCTAATGGAGATAGTATAGCATACGTTAAACGATTATGCTTTTCAAAATTTTTATCCAAAGTCAGAATTGAAAAATTGTTATCAAAGACAATAGCACAAATCAAATAATTACACTTCGAGATTACCTGTATATGTACAGAATACTAAGGAGTTTTTTTCCCACTATTTCTCAAACTCCAAACTCTTGACCATCTTTTGCTAATATGTTAGCATTCACACTCATTAGGGCGATTAGCTCAGTTGGTTAGAGTACAAGCATGACACGCTTGGGGTCACTAGTTCGATTCTAGTATCGCCCACTTCCTATTATTCTTTATTGTACAATCATTTTCATTTAGCATAAAACTATTTTATGTATTTTCTTTTTTCAGTAAGATACTTAAAATACTGGACAAACAAATATATTTTGTCCATTATAAGGCATGATTTTCGACCAAAAATTAAAAGAGTTTTTGCAATTTGTAGATTCACATTCCGCATTCATCATTGTCGGGCATAAAGAACCGGACGGCGACTGTATTGCAAGCTGTCTTGCATTAGATGAGCTATTGCGCTTAAAAGGAAAAAAAACAGTTCTTCTTTCAGCAGGACCTTTTAAGAGAATAGAAACAAAAGCATATGAACATCTTTTCAATTCTTCTTTTGAAGATACAGAGAATATTAAAGATTATGGTCTTTTTATAGCAGATTGTTCCACAAAAGATAGAATTGGTGAAATTAATATTGAAATTACTGATTTTGACACATTCATTATAGACCACCATAAAACATCGGATAATACATGCAAAAATTGCATGGTTGATTCCTCTGCACCAGCTACAGCATATATTGTGCAGCTTCTGTTTGAAGCAATACATGGCGAAGTTACAAAAACAGCAGCAGATGTTTTATTTTTTGGAATTGCAACAGACACGGGTTTTTTTCGATTTTTAGAAGAAGACAGTGCAGATGTTTTTGAAGCAATTTCAAGACTTATAAAAAAAGGTGCAAGCCCCAAAAAAACGTACAACATAATGACAGGCGGAAAATCATTTTTAAGTAGAAAATTGCTCGGAAGACATCTTGATAATGCAAAAACATATTTTGACGGAAAACTTATTATCACATATGAAACGCCGGAAGATACACAGAATTTTGGACAAAACGGCAGAGATTCTGATGCACTTTATCAAATTTTACTCGCAATAGAAGGTGTAGAAGCAATTGTAAACATCAAACAAGAAACACCAGAACAATGTACAGCAGGATTTAGGTCAATAGAAAATATTGATGTAAGTGTTATTGCTGCACATTTTGGTGGCGGCGGACATAAAAATGCTTCCGGCGCAAGCTACACATCAACTATCGATGAGTTTATTCCTCTAATTTTACAAGAATTTCAAAAAATCTTGTAGTTTTCAAGCAGCTTAAACAATCATTACTTTCAATTTTTTAAGAAAACGGCAAAATCTTGTCGTTTTCTTTTTTATGTTTCAGTATTTTCATTTAAAAAGTATCAAATGCGTTATATCTGTACAAAACCCAAATATAATTTCTTTTATTATATAAATTTATAAATCAGCAAAAAAAAATCAGCAAACATATAAAAAATTCCTTTTTTTACAAAATAAAATAATGCTTGGGCATAATTATTGCACTCCGTTCCTTTGCAGTTATTTGCAAAGGAGAGTTTATGAAAAAAAATTTTCACAAAGTATCGGTCCTGTTAAAAGAAATGGAATCTACGCAGATTGACCCTAAAAAACTTATGTTTTTCATTTATGAAAATTATGAGTTCT
>JAAYQG010000003.1 GCA_012519415.1 Treponema sp.
AAAACATATGTTTTCTCAAAAAACTTTTGAATTCTGTTTCTTCTTCTTTTTTTGGAACGGAACCGCTTGGTGTAAATTCCATTTCCCATTTTGAAGACGGTTCGTAAGGTTTCCATTCAGGCATTTGTTCTCCAGTTGAGTCTTTGCCGTTTGGGTCGCCATTTTTTACAAAATTTGCCCAATAGTTACACATTTCTCTTGACAAATCATAGTGAGTACCGACGAAAGGTCGCCAAGATTTTGCCAAAGTTTCAAAGAAAAACCATAAATCAACAGAGTGAAAAGTTCCAGGATTGTCCGGACCTGGAATATTTGTGTTAAAGCGATAATAATAAAAATTATTTGTATTGCCTTTTTCTTTTCGCGCTTCAAATACCTTTTTAACACTTAGTTCAATTCCGCTAATTTCAGCATACTTTTGCTTTTTGCCTTCTACGGCAGAGCCAAAGGGTCCAAAAGGAAACTCCGGAGCTTTCCCCGTTGTAACTTTTGCTTGAGGAAAAGAAAGAAATTCTTTTGCAGAAACGCCGTAGATTTCTTCCGCTTTTTCCGACAATTCCGTCTCGTCTAGTGCCGGAATAAAATTCAGAAATTCATCAGCAGTATTGCCGGCAAGAATTGGAATATCAAGACCGGCGTTGTTCAAAAGCGTTTCTGTTGGTGCTGCGGTGCAAAACTGTCCGTCTTCAATGGTAAACATTCTTGGATGCCTTGTTACAAATTCATCATATTTGGCAAGCAGTTTATTCGCTTCTATAGAACGAGCTTTTTCTAAAGAATTTACACCCATAAATTCAAAGAATTCTACGCCCCATTTTTCTGCGTCCTTTAGCTTCATTGGGCAGCCGATTCCGCCTTTTCCATATGGGCTTGAAATCATTCCGCTAAAAATAACAGCACCTTTTATTAGCCCTTTGTTTTTTTCTGTAGTGATTTGGTGCATAACGCTTCCTGCTCCGGCAGATTGACCTGATATTGTAATTTTTTCAGGGTCGCCACCAAAAGCACTGATGTTTTCATAAACCCACTTTAAACCTGCTTGTTGGTCAAGCAAGCCGAAATTTCCGGGTGCATCTGGTGATTCTTTTGTAATTTCCGGATGAGCCAAAAATCCAAATACATTTAAGCGGTAATTTACAGAAACTACAATAATTCCTCGCCGTGCAAGCCTCTCACCGTCAAATTCCATTTCGGCGGTATACCCCCATTGAAAGCCGCCGCCAAAGTACCAAATTAAAACAGGCAATTTTTCATCAGCTTTTTTTGCAGGAGTCCAAATGTTCAAATAAAGATTATCTTCGCTCATAGGAATTTCTGGATCTACGTGCCATTCTTTGCAATATACATCCGTACCAAGCCCCGGCGTATTTTGAACCGAAATTGGTGCAAATTTATAACAGTCTTTTACGCCCTCCCATTTTTGGCAAGGCTGCGGGGCGCGCCACCTGTTTTTTTCAACCGGCGGCATCGCAAACGGAATGCCTTTAAAAGATGTAATGCGAGGATCTGCTGCCGGCAAGCCCCTCACCTTTCCATATTTTGTTTGAACTTCTCTTAACATTTCCACTCCTACAAAAATATTATTTTCAAAAGCTCCTGTTTTTGAAAATAATATTTTACCGTGATTTTTTTATTATTAGGTCAAAGATTGCGCATTGAGAATATTCACCTAAAAACAATATGTTTTCAAAGTCGATATTCATTCCCACACAAAGAACAACCTATTCATCGATTAACTAATAATTATAAGCTTATTAATCAAAAAATCAAATGATTTTTCTGTGGGAATTGTTCAAGCCAAGCTTGTCCGGGGTTATTTGTCCGTGTTGACAAATATTCACTTTAGTTCATATAATGTAATTATGTGGAATGTGGATTCATCAGAAGAATATGATGTATGGTTTGAAACTTTAGACGATGAAAGCAAAGAAGCCGTTTTAGAACGAGTTTATCTTCTTCGTGAATTTGGAACAAATTTAAAACGCCCGTATTCCGATGTTCTGCACGGTTCAAAGAAACATAAAAATCTTAAAGAACTGCGGAATCAAACTTTATTACATATTCTTAGAGTTGCATATTACTTTGATTCTGAACGAAATGCATTTTTACTTACCGGTGGTGATAAAAAAGGCAAAGATCAAGAAAAGTTTTACAGAGATTTAGTTGCAGAAGCTGTGACTATTCTTGAAAAACACGAACGGAGGTTAGAAGATGAAAGACGCAATCAAAATAATGGAAAATAAAATGTCTCCAGAATCTGTAAGGCGAGCTCAAATAAAAGCTGAGCAGGATATTATGTCTATCCGCCTTGCACAGCTCCGAGAAGAACAGAATATAAAACAATCAGAAATGGCAAATTTTACCCAATCTTCTGTTTCTAAAATTGAAAAAAGGAAAGATATGAAAATATCTACTTTAATAGATTATTTAGACAGCCTGGGGATGGGGGTGGAAATAATTACATATCCCAAAAAGACCGCTTCTGCAAAACAAAAAAAAATTTTGTTGAAAGTATAAAACAAAACCTAACACATCTTTACAACCTTTGGAGCTAGAGGAATAAGATGGAAATTGATACAGAAATAAAAGATAAAGCAATTGAAGCGATTGCTTTGGATAAACTTTAAGGTTATGTAACACTTTGCCTGATGAAAAATTACAGGGAGAGGGGATTTTTTTGTGAGAGTTGGGATATTCATGGGCGAGATTTTTTTGCGTGATTTGAGATTGCGGGTATTTTATACGGATACAGATAAAATACTTTGAAAATTTTCAAATCCATGTATAATAATGAGATAAGTATTTCGTTGTAGATTTTATACTGGCACTTTTTCCGGTATAAGAGATTTATGGCAGATATGGAGGGGATATGTTAGGTGGACACCGCTTCCGCGGTGCAAAGGAGTTAAAATGATAAAAGAAAAGGAACTTTACTTAAAAGCTAAAAAAGGATTAAGTGAAATTGAAAATGCGATTATTGAATTACTAAAAATACATCCAAATGGATTAACAAACACAGAAATCGCAAATATTCTAGGGTTATCAAGTATTCATGAAGGAGGACAAAAAGATTACTTGACATATAGTGTATTAGGCAATCTTATGGATCGTAGTGTTATCATTAAGGATCGCTCTGGTAATCGCCCAAAATATTTATTAACAATTATTGTGAATAAGTAGGAGAAAATATAGCATGTATAGTCAACAGTTTTTACTAATCATATTTGCTACTTTAACAGTATTAATAATAATATTCATATTACTACGGGAATTCTTTTGTTGGTATTTTAAAATTAATAAAAGAATATCAATTTTGGATAGTATTCTCCAAGAATTAATTAAGATAAATGCAAATAATACTATTGATAACAAAACGCACAATGAAAATACAGAGAAAGAAGAAAGCAAAACTGCTCTAGCAAGTGAAAAACCGATCGAAGTAGAAAATGATACTAAGAAAAAAATTAATGAGATGGTCATCAACAAAGAAAAAAGCAATAAAATTATGAAGGAGAATATATCAGTTGAGACTATTGGAAAAGTAAAAAAAAATAAAATTATAGAACATAAAAAAGCTTATTGTCCAAGATGTAAAAGTGTGATTATTACTGAATTTGAAAATAATAAAATAATTAATGGATATATAGC
>JAAYQG010000022.1 GCA_012519415.1 Treponema sp.
TTATATACTCAGAATCAGGAAAACTAGGTTATATTTATGACCGCATCAATCCACACCATGAATATTATTTCAATAATAACGGCAAGCGAAGCAGATACAGAATTCAAATGCATACTCCTCATTATGCCTTTTGTTTAGATACTGAAACTTGTAGCTATTATGAATGCTTTCCTAATTTTGAAATGGGATTTCACAGAGAAACAGGAGATGTTACTTATGATTTTCCGAATTGTAGCGTCCTGTGGATTTTTCCGGAAATTATCTTTAAAGATGAAAATCTTAAAGAAGTATTTTCTATAAAGGGAATATCACGAGATGAAGCAGGCCATATTTATAATTGCTATACATCAAATTGGGAAATATACGAAAAAGGTCTGGTTCTTGATGTTCTGCTTTGGGATGTTTGGAAAGCTTGGAAAAGAAGTAATGAATATACAAAAAAAGTAAAAAAAGTCTATCTTGAATTGAAAGATGACGGCAAATATTATGAGACAGAAAATACTAATAATTTTGGAAAATTAAGAAAAAGCTATTCCGCATATGATTTTTTGGATGGAGGTGTTGATCTAATTCATGTCAGAAAATTTTATTTTTATGGTTACAGCATATATAAAATGGGTAACGGAAGAAAAATAGAAAGTGTATTAATTCATAACATTCTTTTTTATAATAAAACAGAAGATGGTATAGAATTTATAACACCATGCGGCTGTGGCTTTTTCGACTTTAAGACAGAATCTATGTCTTTAGTTTCCAAAGATAAATATCTTGGAAAAAAGTTTACTTATGCACATTATTATAAAGAAAGCAAAAAAGCTAAAGAAAAGACAAAGATTATAGCCGAAGAAGATTTTATGTTGCCGGATAAAGTTCCATTAAATGAATATGATTTAGAAGCCTATTCTAACTGGAAACAAGCAGTAATAGAAATAAGAAAAAAAGAACAACTGCTTAATTTTGAATAGCTACACAGCTTAAATCCGGCTTGTCGTTGTTCACCACTCCCTGCCGGTTTGCGCCCACCGCAAACCGGCAGGGTTTCGCTGGCATAAACCCAAATTTGTGGTATAATTCCAATGCGAAACAAGCTTTGTAGTTTAGCTAGATTAGTCCCAAATTTTAGATTAATCCCAAAGCAAAACGCAAATAGCGAATTAAAAGCTAAAAAAGATTTTGAGGGAAACATGACCGCTGTTTCTTATGACACAAAGACAAGAACAAAAAAAATCTCATACGCAGACGGAACAGAAAATGTAATCGTCTACGATGAATGCGGCAATGTTTTAAATGCAACAAATGAAAGCGGTTCACTTTCTTACATCTATGACAAAGCAGGTTTTCTAACAAAAGAAACAGATGAAAAGACAGGCGAAAATGTAAATTACTTTTATGATAAAGCCGGAAGGCGCACACGCCTTTTAAGCAAAGAGCGCGACATAAGCTACAACTACGGCAAAAATAGCGAGCTTTTAGCCCAAAAAGATAGAGCAAAACAGCTTGAAGTTTCGTATAAGTATGATATTTCCGGAAGAGAGATTGAGCGCAGATTCGGCAACGGTGTGAAACAGTTAACATTCTACGATAAAGCTGGAAGAA
>JAAYQG010000023.1 GCA_012519415.1 Treponema sp.
AAGCAAGCAAAAATTTTACAAGATTTCAAAAAATAGATCTTCAATGCTACAAAATTACTAAAAAGCATAAGATTTGCACTTCTTTCCTGTACATTTCGTTTAGCTTTTTTGATTTCAAACAACAAAAAAGCTGCCTTAAAGCAGCTTTTTTGTATCAGTAATAATTCTATTTTTACCAGTTATCAGACATATCGTCTTTATCTCGATTTTCCATTGCATACAAGTCAGTAACAGCACGCAAATCATCAAAATAAATATAATATGAACCGTATGCTTGAAGCGGATCACAATCAACTCGGAACCCAACAATGCGTAATCCCGGATGATCACCATAGCGAGGATCTGCCTGAACAATACCACGTTTTCCATCAGGAGAAGGCGGAACAGCAACAGTCATCTTTTTCCAGCCAGAAAAGTTTAATTTTCCAACATAAAGTTCATAACTCCTGCCAAAAAAATCTTGAACAAAAATAGTCAAAGTATGATCATTATTTCGTCCGCAAACCCACATTGAAACTGTTTTTGTAACACCTTCAATTGGAATAGGTCTTGTTGCTTTGACAGTAAAGCTTGAATAGCCACGTCTCATAAAGTCAACTTTAATACCAAGCACTTTGCTATCATCTTGTCCCTCTGGAACACCAGCAGGAAGAGGTTCTTTAGAAGCAGGAGCACCATCAAACAAGCGAGCAGTTACAATACCGTCATCAATAGACATTGCAACATCCCAAGAACCTTCGCGCTCAAACAAGTCAAGAGAAACTTCTCTAAGGGCTTGTCTAGCCGCATCAACACCAAGCATTTCAGGATCCGCATCAGCCAAAGATGACTGCGCAAAAACTCCAAACATCATAAAAAGAACTAATGCTGCAACTAAAAGCTTTTTCATCGTCCAGCCCCCTCATCAAAAACAACTGATTCAAGATCGTATCCATCATATACATTTGAGAATGTATTTGACAAGTATTTGAATTGATCAAAGTATACTGTAAAGATATCAACCGGAGCTTGAGGGTCAGTTCTAATACGGAAACCAACAAATTGCATCACTTTTGCACCTGAACGGAAACGAGAATGCTGATTAATCCAACCGGGGATTGGTGTCTTAACATTTCTCCAACCGACATATGAAAGCTTGGTCATTGGAAGAGAATGCACACGACCATCTGAATCTCTAACAAGCAAATCCAAATTGTACGAATATCCGCCGCCCCAAACCCAAACATCTACGTGATCAACATGACCTCTAAAAGGTACGTTTCTTGGAACGTATTTTCCGTTTGCATCCTGTTTAGCAGGAAAAATCTCTACCCAGTTGTCGCCTTTACGGTTAAAAGCAAATTCAACGCCTAATACTTTGCCGACAACTCCCTCTTTGAGAAGGTATTTAACCGAGTTCGGCGCTCCCTCAAAATATTGCAGTTTGGGATAACCGTCAGCAACAAATCTGCTGCCCTGAACGTACCAAACCCAGTCCCCATTCTCAGCGGTCTGATCAAAATCATCAACCATCAAAGAATCGTAACTTGTTGTTGTTACCGTCTGACCAAAAATAGGCAGCAATAACAGCAAACTTACGAGGACGAGACAAACACTTAATCTGCCCTGTTTCATCCAAATCTCCTTTTGTTATTGTCAGAAAAAGCTCGTTACACTTCTTACCGAGATATTATATTCCCCTTAACATGGCTTTGTCAAATAATTCGCAACGACAAACGCAGATTTTATCGTTAAAATCCTTGCCACATAAGTCAAAGCACATAGCCAAATAAAGATACGAATACTCATAAAGTATCGTCATAATATCAATAAAACTTAACCCTGTAAAATAGCATGAAATTGCATATTTTTAACAATGATATTGAATTTTCATATTCAATTTTTAATATGTAACTTATTTGTACAAAATCTTCAATACTTGATGCATAAAGACTTTTGTTTTGAAATAAGTGCGAAAATCAAGCGAGCAAGCTTCAAAGTTGTGGCTAGATTGTTGATTCTAATAACGATTAATATGATTCATTTTAGTTATTCTATTGATTATTTCTTGTGAAATTAATAATATATCGTTATCAATTTATCCATTTCTTTACACGAACAAAGTTACTTTCGAAAATCGAAATTTTCTCAGTAACTTTGTTTATGGGAGTTTCTAACGCAAACTTTGCCGAAGATAGCGGCAAAGTTTACGTCCACAAAGTTTGCGTCGCAAACTTATATATTAACAATGCTTCCTCGCTACGCTGCGGAAGCAAGTAAAAAGTCAATTCGGAAGTTGATACTTCCTCATCGACTTTTTATAGGAGTTTCTAACGCAAACCTTGCCGAAGATAGCGGCAAAGTTTGCGTCCACAAAGTTTGCGTCGCAAACTTATATATTAACAATGCTTCCTCGCTACGCTGCGGAAGCAAGTAAAAAGTCAATTCGGAAGTTGATACTTCCTCATCGACTTTTTATAGGAGTAGAAATGATTGGTTATAAAGAACTCGGGCTTGTAAACACAAAAGATATGTTTGCAAAAGCCGTAAAAGGCGGATATGCTATTCCTGCTTTCAATTTTAACACAATGGAACAAATGCAGGCTATTGTTCAGGCTGCAGTAGAAACAAAATCTCCTGTAATCATGCAGGTATCAAAAGGCGCACGCAACTATGCAAACGCAACAATCCTGCGTTATATGGCTCAAGGTGCTGTAGAATATGCAAAAGAACTCGGTTGTGCAAACCCGCAGATTGTTCTTCACCTCGACCATGGTGATTCTTTTGAAATTTGCAAAGACTGCATCGACATGGGCTTCAGTTCAGTAATGATTGACGGTTCATCTCTTCCATACGAAGAAAACATTGCACTTACAAAAAAAGTTGTGGAATATGCTCATGCACATGACGTATCTGTAGAAGCAGAGCTCGGTGTTCTTGCCGGTGTAGAAGATGAAGTTGTAGCAGAAGTTTCTCACTACACAAAGCCTGAAGAAGTTGTTGATTTTGCAACTCGCACAGGATGCGATTCACTTGCAATTTCTATTGGTACTTCTCACGGTGCATACAAATTCAAACCGGAACAATGCACACGCGACCCTAAAACTGGAAAACTCGTTCCTCCGCCATTAGCATTTGATATTCTTTATGCTATTGAAGAAAAACTTAAGGGCTTTCCGATTGTTCTTCACGGTGCATCATCAGTACCACAAGACGAAGTAGACACAATAAATAAATTCGGCGGAAAAATTCCGGATGCTGTAGGAATTCCGGAAGAACAGCTCCGAAAAGCTGCAAAATCAGCTGTATGCAAAATCAACATCGACTCAGATTCTCGCCTCGCAATGACAGCCGCAATCCGAAAGTACATGGCAGAAAATCCGGATCACTTTGATCCACGCCAATACTTAAAACCTGCCCGTGACAACATGAAAAAAATGTATGTTCACAAAATTGTAAATGTACTTGGCTCAAACGATAAACTTTAATCTTAACGATTAAAACTTAAAATAAAATCATAAAACGAACTGTTTTTTTGAGGTTTTCAAAGATTTCAAAAAGAACAGTTCGTTTTTATTTATGTTTTTAGCTTTTAATTCAAAAGCCCCAAAAAAGGCACATTAAAAAGATTGCACCAGTTACGATATTCATATTCGTCATCTTTGTTTCTCAATGAAGTTACAAAAACACCCATATCGGCAACGTCGAATATTGAATCATTAGATTTTTCTGTATTTGATATTTCTTTTATTAATCGCATAGCTTGTTTAATAACACCATCTCTTGAGTCAACAATCTTAACATTTTTTTCAAAAGATTCTTTAAATTCCGAAATTAAATGCAAAAAATGAGTACATGCAAGCACAACAGTATCAACATCAGCTTTTTTGAAAAAATCAACAGCGGGCTTTACTGCTTTTAGTTTTTCTTCATATGAAGCTGTAAACAAATTATGTTCAATAAATGAAATAAGCTCTGCATCGCCGCGCTTGAAAACAGAACAATCGGAAGCAAATTGATTTATTAAATCCGTAGTGTAAGAATCTTCAATAGTGTAACGAGTTGCAAGAAGTCCAATTTTTTTATTTTCAGTTAAAGCAGCAGCAAGCTTTATTGCAGGCACAGTTCCTACAAAAGGGATAGAAAACCGAGCGCGAAGAGTTTTCAATGCAGCTACGGAAATTGTATTGCAAGCAACAACAACGATTTGAGGGTTAAAACGTTTTATAGCACGCTCAACAGTTTCTGCTGCCATAAATTTTATCTGCTCTAAAGTTTTTTCACCATACGGGAAATTCGCCGTATCGCCAACATATACACATCGAATTTCAGGTGCGATTTCTTTTAAGTGAATCATATAAGGAAGCCCACCGGTTCCTGAATCTAAAAACAGGATTTGAATATTTTTCATAAAATATTAATCACCGAAAAGCTTGTTAAAAGCATTTCTGGCTTCTTCTGCTTTTTTTTGAGTATTATTTTTTTCTATAGGAATTTTATTATAATCGAAATAATCGCAAAAATTTGCACGTTCTTTATCAGAAACTAATTCTTCAATAGTTTCTCTGCAATCATAATGAGCTCCGGGAGAATAAAAAGAACAATTTTTGCAACAGCGCAAGTCTGCATTGCAGTTTGAGCAGACAGCACTTCTCGATATAGAATTTTCAACAATATTTTCAGTTCCGCATTTCCAACACATACGCAAATTATAGAAGATAATAAGAAAAAATGCAATTTGCGATTCGCTAAGTAAACTCAAATTTTGTAGCCCAAGACAAACGCAAAACCGTTTTACGATTCAGAACTTCGATTCGGCAAGTTTCTATTTATAATGAATTGAACGACATCACGATGCAGCGCATTAAGGGGTTTTGTTCGTTCTCATAAGGTTTCGCATTCGGGTAGATTCCCTTATTGCAAAGCCATCGCAGAGATTTGGTTTCTCCGCACAAATCAGCACAAATCACACTTTTACTTTTCAAAGCTTATCCAATATGATAACATTATCTTATGTTTTCACTTGGACTATGCCAGTATCCCGGCTGCAGAAATTTAGCGATAAGTCGTTTTGATGAAAACGGCAATATTTCAGTTAACACAGAAGCTTTTTGTATTGACCATGACAAAGAAGCTGAAGAAACGGTTCATAAAATTTATAAATATATTGAAACACATGATAAAATCATTGGAATAAGTATGCCTGGTATTCATTTTAAAAATATTGATTTAAGCGGCAAAAAATTTTATGGATGTGATTTACGAAATTGTATATTTTCAGCGATTCATTCCGAATATTGCAGAATGCGCATGACAATGCTTGATTTTTCATTATTCAGCGACAGCAATTTACTTAATTCAAATATGCAGTTTACAAGTTTTAGCGGCTGCACTTTTTCTCATGTTCTTTTTACAAACTCAGACCTTGTACATAATAATTTTAATGGAATTACTGCACAACAGTCTTCGTTTGATGATTCAGACTTGTATAATTCAAGATTCATTCGTGCAAAACTATTGAATACATCTGTGCGCAACTGCAATATCAAGCAAAGCAGTTTTTATGAAGCAACATTTGATAATGTATCTTTCAAACATTCAAACACAAGAGAAGCTAATTTTTCACAAGGAGTAGAACCGTAAAATGATTAAAGTTTATTTTCATTTATGTTTGGAAGGTTTTTCAAACTGTTATGTTGTTGGAAACGAAAAAACAAAACAGGCACTAATAATTGATCCGGGAACAGTAACAAAAGAAATGATTATGCAAATTGAACAAAATCATTTTTCACTGGAAGCTGTTCTTATAACACACAACCATTTAAGCCACCATAAAGGATTTAAAACGCTTAGAAAAATCTATCAACCTAAAGTTTATACAGCAGACTATGAACTTGCAGCCGACAATACAAAAATCTTAAAAGGAGACGGAATTCTAAAAATTATAGGAACAAATGTCGGATACCTTTCTGTTCCAGGTCATACAGCAGATTCTATGGTTTATAAAATTGGGCAAATTCTTTTTACAGGCGATGCATTGACAGCAGGTCTTTTGGGCAGCACAAACAATTCTTACGCTGAACGAATTCTAAAGACAAACATAAAAACAAAAATTTTAAGTCAAAACGACGAGTTAATTATTATGCCAGGACACGGTCCGCCTTCTACCATAAAATCCGAAAAACAATTCAACACTCAAGTTTATTCAAATAAATCAACTTGCACAAATGTAAGAAGCAGTTACAGGGAATTTATTACAGCATAATTTTTCAAATTTGTAAAAAATGATAGTGCGAAAATGCGTCGTCTACTAATTGTATGGTCGCTACTCCATTATAAGGGAACAATATGGAAATTTAATTTTCAATCTTTGAAAGTCGGGTTCATTCCTTTATTGCGACACAAGCGTTGGTGAATGAATCCGCACGAATCAATTTTTTAATTTTTTTTGAAGTTCTCTATCCAAACTGTTTGCAAACAAATTAAGTTCTTTTTTTCCAAAAGTTCCGGAGCGTTTAATTTCGGGGAAATAACCATTTTCTATCAACATATAGTTGAGATTTCTTGAAGCTAGTTTTTCTGCAATATTTGTTTCTGTAAATACATAACCGCGATCATTTAAAACGCATATTTTTTTATCTACAAGTCGAGAAGCAAGGGGAATATCTCTTGTAATCACAATATCATTAATTTTAGAATTATCAACGATGTAATCGTCTGCGGCATCTTTTTCATTATCGCAGATAATCATTTCAAATAAATTATTTTTTCTAAATGGAATATTATGATTTGCTACAAATTTAACCGGAATGTTTAATCTAAGCGCAAATCTTACTGTTAAATCTCTAACTTGAACAGGACAAGAATCGGCATCTATCCAGATACAAAAAGGAAAATCCTTCATAACAATTGATTAAAGAACCTGATCGATTTTTTTTGTTAATTGCAAAACAATTTTTTCAGCTTCACTTAATTCTGCATTTACCATGAGAGTGTCGGTATCTGGAATATTTTGACGTTCTTTTGCAAGTTCATCTGTAATCATTATTCCTGCAAGAATTGCTATTTTAAGAGGCTCTTTTAACTCTGTTGAACGTATAAGCTCTTCAACAGTTTTTCTATAATGCGATAAAAGTTTTTCAAGATATAAAGAATCTTCATCTGCTTGTATTGAAAAAGAAGTACCTAAAAGATTTATCTGAAGGGTTCCTTTTGCCATAAACCAGCCTTAAAAAATATCAAGCTGCTGTGTTTCTGTAGCATTTTTCTGTTGAGGAACAGCAGAAGCTATGTTTGGAAATGGATTTGCAGAAGGTGCGGGCTGTGGAGCAGTTTTAGAACTTGCAACATACTGAGCTGAAATAGACTGCGCAACAGAATTTTCTCCAGAAGGAATTGATGATAGATTCTGCTCTGGCATTGAAATAGAAGCTTCAACACTACCCCCACTAACACGCAGAACAGAATCTTCAATGTTATTTAAGCGCTCAAGAGCTTTCATAATTCCGCTTTCGATCGTAGGCTGGTTCTGCTCATAAAGGGAAACTTTTGCAGAAAGTTCAACATTAGCTTTCTGCATTTCATCATACTGAACTTTTAATTCAGAAAACTTACTCCGCAAAAAATCATTTTCTTTTTGTAAATCTGTAATTTTTGCTACTACCGTTTCTACTTTATGTTCAAGAAGCTGAACCTGATCGAGTGAAATCATGTGTTATGCTCCTATTGCTTTTTTTGCAACAGCCACAACTTCCTTAAAAGAAGCTGGATCTTCAATAGCCATGTTCGACAATGCTTTACGATTAATAATAACTTCAGCTTTTGTCAAACCTTCGATGAAGCGTGAATATGTGATACCTTCTGCACGACATGCAGCATTCAAGCGCGTAATCCACAATGAACGCATTGCACCTTTTTTATCACGACGTCCAACATAAGCATCTGATAAAGCCTGTGTAACAGCATCTTTAGCAGCTTTATAGTTTGTCCCGCGTCTGCCGCGAAAACCTTTAGCAAGTTTCAGAATCTTCTTACGGCGTTCTGTGCGCTTTGTTCCGTCTGTAGCTCTAGACATATATAATCTCCTTGAATAAGCGGATAAAACAAAACCGCTTTGATTTTATCAAAAATCAGTTAATCAACTGTAAGGAAGCAGCTGTTTGCGTACTTTTCTTGCGTCTGCTTCACTAAGAATACCTGATGCACGCAAATGTCGCTTGCGCTTTTTATCCTTCTTTGTAAGGATATGACGGAGATTCATTTTTTTGTACTTAACTTTTCCAGTTCCAGTCAATGAAAAACGTTTTGCAGCAGAGCTTTTTGATTTCATCTTAGGCATAAATTTTACCTCATTTCTTCGCTTTTGGAGCGAGAGTCATCGACATAAAACGACCTTCCATAGCAGGTTGTTTTTCCATGACATACTCACCCTCAATGCGTTCTAGTACTTGATTAAGAACATCTAAACCGAGATCGGTATGAGCAAGCTCGCGTCCCCGAAAACGCACAGTTACTTTTACCTTGTTCCCATCGGTAAGAAATTCTTTAATATGCTTTGATTTAAACTCAATATCACCACCTGCAATTTTTGGTTGCATACGAATCTCTTTGAGTTTTAGTACTTTTTGGTTTTTCTTGGAGTCACGGAGCTTTTTCTCCATTTCAAAACGATATTTACCGTAATCAAGAATTTTACAAACGGGTGGGCTTGCATTAGGTGCAACTTCCACAAGATCAAGCTCTTGTTCTCTAGCCATTTTTAAGGCTTCAATGACGGGAACAACCCCTTTCTGTTCTCCATCACTATCAATGAGTCTGACCTCACGCACGCGGATTTGTTCATTTACCCGCAATCCTTTTTCCGCCAACGATCCTCCTATGCACGGTAAAAATCCGTACTTAATAAGCAAAGCATATCATACATAATAACAGAAATATATAAAAGATGTCTATAGGGGGGAAAAGTTTTTTTTCGTAACTTCATTGCAGACATTGTGTAATTGTTCTTTTGCATTTCTTAAGCAAGCCTTGTAAGCATATTTGTTTTATGATATTTTATGTTTATGAAACTTTTTATGTTGATTCTTTTTCCTGTAGCAGCACTTTTTCTAACAAAAGGATTTTCTAAAGATATTCTTTTTCCAAATAAATACGCTGCTCGCTTTTTAGGATTTTGCGGACTTTTACTCGGAACTTTATACTGCGCATTCGACTGGATTTTTTTACTGCCTGTTCGTTTTGCTGTTTATAATTTCGGTTCGGAATTTATATCTCTTTGCATTTCGGAATTAATTATTCCTATTGTACTTTGTTTTGTACCTCTATTTCTTCTTTTTAATGAACCTTTTTTATACAAACTAAAAACTTTTACATATGTTTTATTTGGATTTTACACAATTCAGCTTCCTTACCTTATTACCATAAGATACGAAACACTCTCACCTTTTCTGCTTTTTTTAAGACCGTTACTTCAATTAGGTTTATGTATTTCGATTTATTGTCTTTTTGCATCATTTGCAAAATCATGCAAAAAAAAATCGCCGAATTCCATATTAAACATACCAATAATTTTTATTATGTTCATACTGCCAACTATTATTGAAACTGCATGGTTTTTAGGTGCAGATATTCAAATTTGGGCAACATTATCAATTATATATTTATCGCTTTCTTTCGTTGTTTTTCCTATTTTGACACAACCTATTAGAAATTCTGATTTTTACAAAAATGAAACTGCGGAAAAATTTATTGATTAGTAAATTTTTAGAATAATCTTTATAAATTTCAAACCATTTGGGAGGATTTATCCAGCTTGATTTTTCAAGCATAACACAAATGAATACGATTTTAGATTATATTGAATGGCGCGGCGATCTTTCTTTTGCGAGCAATCAACTAAATGAAGTTGATTCTCTTATTTTCTGTCAGCTTTCATACATAGATTTTTCTTCAATTATTAGTGAATCGTTCGACAAAGCAATAACATTAAAAGAAGCAGCATTAATTTTTGAAAATTCAGCAGATTTTGAGCAAAGAAAAAAAGCAAGCGAAACAATGGGAGTTGACAACTTTCCTTTCTTAAAAAAAGCATCAGAAAGCACAAGATTTGGAAATGTAAATATTTCAGGATTTTGTGCAAGCACCGACATTATTATTGAAAAGCAATTTGCTGCAATCACTTTTGGGTATGAAAAAAACAAAGCATTTGTGGCTTTTAGAGGAACAGACCGAACACTCATCGGCTGGAAAGAAAATTTCAACATGGCATTTATGTCGCCTGTTCCTGCACAAAAAGAAGCTGTTTCTTACGTTGAAAAATGTGCAAATAAAGACAAAAAACGCAAATTAATAATTGGCGGTCATTCAAAAGGCGGAAACCTTGCAATTTATTCCGCTGTTTTTTGCAACCCAAAATATCAAAAACAAATTTCTACTGTTTATAATTTTGACGGTCCGGGATTTGAGCAAAATATGCTAAATTCAGCTGAATTTAACCGAATGATGCCGAAACTCACAACCTATCTACCTGAATCTTCTGTTGTAGGAATTTTATTTAATCACCGCGAAAAATGTATAGAAATTAAAAGTTCAAAAACAATAGGAATTTTGCAACATGACCCTTTTACATGGTTTGTAAAAGCACAAAGTTTTATAAAAGCAGAACGTCTTACAAACGATAGCAAATTTATTGATCTTACAATTAAAGACTGGCTTGAAAAAGTAAACAAAAATCAAAGAGAAATATTCATCGACACGCTTTTTGACGTTCTATCTGCAACAGAAGCAAAAACCATTTCAGATTTGTCAGAAAATTGGCTAAAAAAATCAAGTGCCATAATAAAAGCCCTTACAAGAATTGACCCTGAAACACGGAATTCTGTCTTGAAAATTTTTAAAATGCTTTTAATGTCTGCAAAACAAAACATGACACTATTCAATGATTTCAGTGATTTTTTCAACAAAACAAACACCGACCGCTAAAAAAAAGCGATACCCCCAAAGCAGGTTTCACCAGAATAAACCCAAAAATTTTAGATTAAACCCACCCAAATGCCCAAAAGCCCTCAAGTTTTTGCTAGATTAGTCCTAAAATTTAGATTAAACCCAAACGCAAAACCACTAATCATCCGGCCAAGCCATTTGAATCTGTCTAAGATTCGGCAAAACCTCAAAAAGGCTCATAACAAGATCCGGATCAAACTGCATTCCGGCTTGTGCTTGAATTTCATTCAAAACTTCAGTTTCAGACCATGGTTTTTTATAAATACGTTTTGAAGACAAAGCATCAAAAACATCAGCTAAAGCTACAATTCGTGCAGCAAGAGGGATTTCTTCTCCGGCAAGCCCAATCGGTTTTCCTGTATTTGGGTCAACTTCCAACGGTTCACCTGTATGTATATTGATTTTACCCGGATAGCCCAAACCATCCCAACGTTCATGATGTCTAAGTGCTACATCTTTTGACATTGCATCTATAGGAGATTGTATATCATCAAAAAGTTTAGACCCAACAAGTGTGTGGTTTTGAATTATTTTATATTCTTCATCAGTTAATCTTGAAGGTTTTCGCAAAATCATATCGGAAACGGCAACTTTTCCTACATCATGAAGCATAGCTGCAATTTTCAGTGTATCTCTGTATTTTTCAGATTCAGCAAACGGAACATTATTTTTGAAAGCCCAATGGTCATAAATTTCAACAGCATAGTTAGAAACTCGATTTACATGAGCACCGGTTTCTTTAGGATCTCTAAACTCTGCCATTTGAACCATACGCAAAATCATTGAGCGAGTAAGATGTGCACGTTCAAGTGCCTGCGCTGCACTTGTGGCAAAATGTTCAATATAAAGAACAGAATCATCATCAAAATATGAAAGCTCATTATCGTTTGTTTGCGGATTAATAATCTGAAGAACACCAAGAATTTTATTTGTCGCAGTCTTTAGAGGAACTGTCAACATTGCCTTTGTACGATACCCTGTTAAATTATCAGGTTGCTTGTTAAAACCAAAAGGCATATCAACAATATTATATACATCCGGAACATTTAAAATAGAGTTGGTTAAAACTGCATATCCACACATTGATTTTTCGTCAACTTTAAAAGAAAAGAAATTAAAAGGGAGTTTTTGCCCCGGAGCGAGCCTTTTTTGCTGTGTTTCGTTCTGAGCATAACGAATTTTCAATATTCCATGCTCATAAACATAAATCGAACCTGCGTCTGCACGAACAATATTTCTTGCTTCTGTAAGAATACGTTCCAACAAGACATCTATATCCTGAATCTCATTCAAGACTTTTTCGAGTTCAATAATACATTTTAATTTTTCTTCTCTACCTGTTGCTAAATTGGACATAATGCTCTCAATACAAAGATTTTACACCAGAAAATCCTTTTAGTCCATAATTATGATAGTTGAATTAGGAGAGAATTCACAAACAAGCCATTAAATAAAAACATATTGTGAACAACATCATAACGGTTTATGTTAAGTTATTGCTTTTTTATGAATTAGCGAAAAAAACAACGGACCTGCACCATTCTGTTTATCAGGTAAAACATGAATACCATATTCAGTTTTTTCGCCATCGCATAATCCGTTTTCACCTTTTTCTTCAAGAGGAACAATATCTACTTCTGGATATTTTTTTATTAATTTAGAAATAACATCATCATTTTCTGCAGTTGATAACGCACATGTTGAATAAACCATGTATCCGCCATTTTTTAACACTAAAAAAGCGGAAGAAAGCAACGCCCATTGCGTAGTAGCAAGATTTCGAATACGTGCAGGCGACCATTGTGATAAATATTTTGCATCGGCTATAACATGGCGTTCTGAAGAACATGGGACATCCAACAAAATACAATCATAAGCATCGCGCTCATAATTGCACCAACGACTTGCATCAAAACCCAAAACAGAAACACGACTTCTTACATCTTCTTTAAGATGCTCATCAAGAACTTTTTTAAGCCTGTTTTTACGTTCTCTTGAGCGTTCATTAGAAACGAGAGTAGCATTTTTCATCATTAAAGTGGCAATAACTAACGATTTACCACCAGGTGCTGCACAAAAATCTGCAATTTTTTCTGCGTTTTCGAGAGGCAATGTCATAGCAGCTCTAACACTGCCTATATCAAGATAATATGGCTTTAAAAGAGAATTGCTGTATTCCAATTGGCGCGACTTGTCTAAAAGCGCAGCACGTAAAGATGCCCATCTTTCTCCATAAAGTTCCGAATAATATTTTTCAAAAGCCTCTACACCTGTTTTAGTATTTTTATCTTTTTTTGCCATAAATTCCTTTTAAATAAATTACAACATCGCCACAACCGCATATTCTCAACAAAAGAATATTATCTATGTTTATTAATTTGTTCAGCATAAAGTAAATCTGCTTTTGTTTTCGCATTTTTAAAAATTAACATATTTTCTTCAACACTGTCGATTTGCGCAGGCACAAGTGTATAATCTGAATTTTCTTCCAGCGGCAAAACTTTTAAAATATTGCGCTTTATTTTAAATAATAATATTTGCCTTACAGCATTATTAATTCTTGACATAAAATTTTCATCAGTTTGGGCTTCTTTTTTTATTGCCGCAGCAGCTTTTGAAAAACGTTTCTCTGAAATCATCAAAATATCAATACCGGCTTTTAGTGCTTTCACAACAGCTACTTCCGGCGGATAACCGTTTTTGCTTAAAGCTCCCATATACAAATCATCTGAAATTACAAGACCGTTTTTCCAAAAGCTTTCTTTCAGTTTTTCATTTATAATTTTAGGTGAAAAACAAACAGGAACACCTTCATCTATTGAATCAATAACAATATGAGAAATAAGCACTGCATCAGCACCAAAAACACTTAATTTCCTAAAAGGTTCAATATACAAAAGTTCAATTTCCTCTTGAGAATCTTTTAAGTGCGGCAGCCCCAAATGAGGATCAGCATTAGTGTTACCGGGGAAATGTTTTAATGTTGCTCCGACGCCGGCACTATCTAAACCTTTTATAAATGCCGCACCATATTTTTCAACATTTTCCATAGTGCCATAAGAGCGGCGACCTAAAAAAGCAGCATTATATTCATTTTTTACTTCGACAATCGGCGCAAGATTTAAATGAATATTCATAGCTTTCATCTGAAGAGCGATTAGCGAATAATATTGTTCCGCTTCATCCGGCAAAAAGTATTCTGTCATTTTTTCAGGCGAAAGCAATTTTGAGCCGATTTCTTCAAAACGATAAACATCGCCACCTTCATTATCAATCATAAAAAAAGGAGGGACAAGATTTTGTTCTATAAACCAGCTTAAAACAGAATTTGTAAACGAAGCAGTTTGTTCTGCCGTTTGTGCAATATTTGCACTAAAAAGAAGGAATGAGCCCGGTGCTCCATTTTTAAATTCGGTTTTTGCATAAGAATGAAGAATATCATTTCCGTCAATTCCAACTGCAAAAAGCTGTGCGATTCGTTCGTCTAAAGAAAGATTCTTCATGTATGTGTCTATAGCACATTTTAGTTCTTTTTCTTTTTTAGAAGAAATATCTTCTTCGATGTCAATTTCATCTCTTAAAATAAAATCGTTTGACATTTCAAAAATTTTCTCTTCGTTATTTTTTTTGCATGAAAAAAAACTAAAAACGATAAAAGAAACTAAAATTATTTTGATATGAGTTTCATTTGGAAAATTCACTTGCAATAACAAAATCGGTTTTAATTTAAGATATTTTCCATAGAAAACATACCGGGTGCTAAAGAAGATTCATCAATTTTTGCACGGAGCCATTCTAAAGCGCGAACAGCACCAAGTGCAAGCCCTTCACGATTTCTAACGATATGTTTTAATTCAATTGTGTCTGCACTAGAATCAAAATAAACAGTATGAGTGCCTGGAACATTACCCAATCTTGTACTTGAAACGTGAAGTTCTTCTTTTTTGGGTCTTTCATGAAAAGATTCTGTAACAATAGTTTTTTTAGACTTCATATTATTTAGAACAATTTGTGCAAGTTCTAAAGCTGTGCCAGAAGGACTATCTAGTTTTTTTGTATGATGTGCTTCCCAAAGTGCACAGTCATATTCATCATATTTAGAAATAAGACTAGAAGCTTGTTCAATAATCTTATAAAAAAGATTTACTCCTATTGAATAATTTGCAGAATGAAAAATATATGAGCTGTTTTTTTCTGCAAGTTTTTTTACTTCTTCTCGTTTGTCGTTCCAGCCTGTTGTGCCGACAACAAGTGGCAATTTGAGTGGCAAAAGTGCCGCAATATTATCAATAACAGAAGACGGATGAGAAAACTCAATAATTCCTTCTGCTCCGGACTTTGCAATTTTTTCGGCAGTTTCCGCTGGCGAAGACGGTTTAAAATCTGCATCTTCTGCAAAAGTATCTACAGTAAGAACAACTTTATGATTTCTTTTTTCTGCAACAGAACGCAACATATGCCCCATCTGACCATAACCGACTAATGCAATTTTCATATCAATTCCTCCGCCTTTAGCAAACTTATTCTCCAAAGTATGCATCATGCAATGCTTTTACAACAATGTTTGATTCGGAATCATCAACAATAAAACTTATGTTCACCTTTGAAGCACCTTGACTTATCATCTGAACATTCACTTTTTCTTTTGCAAGTTCACTAAATGCTGTTTGCAAAATTTCAGATGAACGAGTAACATCGCAAATTACAGTTACAATCGACTTACCTCTCTTAATATCAACGGAAGCATATCTTTCAAGATCAGCTTTAAGCTCATCAAGCGATTTATCGGTGTTAATTGTTAAAGAAACTGAAACTTCTGATGTAGCAATAACATCAATGCTTATTTCCCATTTTAAAAATTGGTTAAAAACATGAGCTAAAAAACCAGACTGCCCTATCATTCTAGTTGAAACTAAATCTATCAATACTATATCTTTTTTTGAAGTAATTGCAGTTACAGGAGGTCTCTCTCCGGAACGTTTTGCAAGAATTACAGAACCGGGAAAATCAATATTATACGAATTCTTTACTCGAACAGGAGTTCCTTTTACACGACAAGGATTCATTGAACGCGGGTGCAAAACTTGTGCGCCAAAATATGCAAGTTCGGCAGCTTCATCATAAGTAACTTCTGAAACCGTTCTGGCATTTTTTACAGTACGAGGATCAGCAGTAAGAATGCCGTCGACATCTTTCCATGTTTGAACTTCTTCCGCATTCATAGCAGCGCCAATCATTGTTGCAGTCAAATCGCTGCCACCTCGACCAAGTGTTGTAATGTAGCCTTTTTTATCTTTTGCAATAAAACCTGTAATTATTGGAATCTCTTTATCTTTACCGTATGCATAACTATTCAAATGAGCGGGAATTGTATCCCATACTTCTTCGGAAAGTTCCGCAGCCATAAAATTAGAATCAGAAATAAAACCTATATCCCATGCGTCATAAAATTTTGCAGGCGTCCCATTAATCGCTAAATAAGCAGACATCATTCGCACAGCAAGACGCTCGCCAAAAGAAACGAGATAATCTCTTGTTCTTTTTGTCAATTCGTGCAGCATAGAAATGCCTGTAAGAAGAAATTTTAATTCATCAAGAAGTTTTTCAAAATTATCTACAGAAATATTTAACTCTTTTGCGGTTGTTCTATGAAGATTTTCAACATTCGAAATATCAACAACACCGCTTAAAGCAAGTTCAGCCGCTTCAAGCAAATAATCTGTTGTATCGCCCATAGCAGAAAGCACAACAACAGGTTTTCTATCAGCATACGCTTTAATTATAGAAGCAACATGACGAATCCGTTCAGCATTAGCGACGGAAGAACCGCCAAATTTCATAACAATCATAGAAATCCTCGTTTTTCACTACATATTTTAAGCAAATCGAGTTTGGCGTGCAAAACCATGAACATAACGCAACGCTCACAGAAAGCCAGTGTATCGAAAAACACAAGAACGAGCAAGTGAAAAATTCAGCCTATGCAATGCGAAACTCAAATTTAATATGGTAGCTTTTTATTAGGTTCTTGTGTATAATCTACAAAGTAAGAGGAAATATGAAAAAATTATTCTACAAAAAATTCTTATATTGTCCTATTTTTGTTTTGATTTTAATTCTAAGCTTATCAATCCTTACAGTTTATAGTTGCGGCGGTGGTGGCGG
>JAAYQG010000024.1 GCA_012519415.1 Treponema sp.
AAAACTTGAAGGCCTTATTTGCAATTGGGTTTAATCTAAAATTTAGTTTTTGCAAGCGAAACGCCAAGTTTTTTGCAAAGCCAAAAACTTGAAGGCCTTATTTGCAATTGGGTTTAATCTAAAATTTGCGTTTTTGCGCAAACTACTAAGTTTTGTTTGCAATTTGGCTAGTTCTACCCAATTTAGATTATAATATTTTTGTACATTGTTCTTAAGTTTTGTGCAAGACCGACAAAACGTATGCTTTGGGCGATAAAAAACTGCGTACAAAAATCTAAAAATATATATGTGGGTTTTATAACGGATTCAACTTGCGGGTATGAATATTTTAGCATATAGTAAATGTATGGCGGTTGTAATTCCTGTTGCCGGCGGTAAAGGCGGTGTGGGCAAAAGCGTAATTTCTCTAAACCTTTCAGCAGCAATGGCTGCACAATACAAGCACGTCATTTTGTGTGATTTGGACTTTGGCGGCGCAAACTTACATACAATGCTCGGATTAAAAAACAATCAGACGGGGCTTGGTCATTTTATTAATAAACTTGAAACAAACATGAATAATTTGGTTCAAGCAACAGGCGTACCTAATTTTCATTTTATTGCAGGTGATTGTCTTTTTCCCGGCACTGCCAACATGGATTTTTTTACTAAGCAAAAAATCATAAGAGAAATCGTCAAACTTGAATGCGATTATCTTATATTAGATTTAGGTGCAGGTTCTGCTCACAACCAAGTAGATTTTTTTATTATGACTAACAATGGACTTCTTGTTGTAACACCTGAAATTACTTCAATTTTGAATGCTTACTCATTCTTAAAATCTGTTGTATATAGGTTCTGCTATAGAAGTTATTCACCGAAAAGCAATGCTCGGATAATTCTGAAAAATGCAATTCTTCAGCGACTGGAAGGACGAGATTATTCTTTTGAACAGATTTTAAACGTTATTGATGACACAATACCGGGAGAAGGGAAACGTGTATTTGAGCTTTTAAAGCAATTTAGACCTCGCATTATAATGAATATGGGACGCTCGATGCAAAACACAGAAATGGGCTACAGACTTCAGCAGCTTGCGCGCAATAAACTTGCAATAGATATTGATTTTATTGGTTATGTGCCTTATGACGAGAGCGTTCAATTTGCTATTGCACAACGGCAGCCGGCAGTAATTGCATATCCTAATTCGATTTTTTCAAAATCGCTGCTGCCTATTATTCAACGCATTTATACTGGAGGTGAAAATGTTTTATCGACATTACAAGACGCTCCGGAAGATTTTGCTGATATTGTAAAGGAATTCTATGAAAATAAGGCTTTTAGAGCCCAATATTATCAATAAAGCGAGTTGCATTTATGAATATTTCCATTATTCTTAAAAACTTGAAATCAATCAGCGACGCAAGTGCACAGGATTTTCTAGATTTAAGTTCTAGTTTTCCAATTCTTGTAGGCGAACTGAATCATATTAAGAAAGAAAATGGGGAAATTAAAGATAACAAAAACATCGTTCGCTTTGAAAAAATAAAAGATGAATTAGATTTAATCTTTAAAAAACAAGAAAAAATAATTAACCAAAACAAAGAAATTGCTGTAAATTTTAGAAACAGAAATATTGAACTTGTAAACAGTTTTGCAAGCCGCATGGAACTATTAACTTCAATGAATTCGCTTATTCAAAAAATAAAAGATGAAAGTAGCGAAATGGAATTAATTTCGTTGAATGCAATGGTTGTTTCCATAAAATCAGGTAAAGAAGGTCAAGCATTTTCTTACATTACATCAAACTTAAAACAACTTTCGCTCAGACTCATAGCTCAGTCAGATACACTTATTGCAAACGAAATATCGATAACAGAAAATATCGCAATGCTTCAAGCAACTATTGAAGATGTAGAACGTATTTCAGACAAAACAACAAACGCTTCTGCTGGTGATTCTTCGGATATTACACAATTGCTTGATTCAGTTTTAACCAATTTGAATACAATGTTTGAAACTGCAGCTGAAGTTAGAAATCCCATAATGAAAGCTATGGAATGTATTCAAATGCAAGATATTATAAGACAATCTCTTGATAGCGTAATAATGACTGTTTCAAAAATAAAAGACAGCAATAAAGCTAATAATTTTGCAGATATTGATGACCAGCTTGATCAGGCTAGTTTTAATATTCAATTGACTGATATTGCAACAAAATTGCTTGAAAACATAAACAACAGACTTATTGACAGTATTAATGTTTTCAAAGAAAACCGTGATAAGATAAACTCTATTCTTAAAACAGTTGAAGAAATGCGACAGCAATTTATTAAATCTAATTTACAAGATTCAAATAAAAGCACCAGTCTTCAAGCATGTATTATAAAAACAACAGAAGATTTTTCAAATTTTATTTCAAGCTTTAAATCTTATCAAATAGCACAAGAACAAGTTTTAGATAAATCCAACATTATACAAAATTCTGTTCAGCATATTCAGCTTTGTTTTTCAGATTTTTTTCCTATTATAAACAACCTTACATATGTTGCAATCGCTCAACGCATTGAAGTAGCAAGAAATACAAATATTAGTTCCATAAAATCAACTGTTGAATATATGTCTGACTTAATAGTTCAAACAAATCAAAACGTTCAAGAAGCCCAAAGTCTGCTACAAAACTTTATAGACAACAGCACAAAACAGATAAAGAAATTTTCTATTGAAGCAGAAGCAGATCGAAGGATTTTTTCGGTTATAAACAAATCTAAAACAGATTTTATAAAATCGCTCGGAAAATTGCAAAAAAATTTTATTGATACAGTTGAAAATTTTACCGTTTATTCGGAAGATTTCTTTTCAATCTATCATGCAATCGAAAAATCCATTAAAAATCTTGAATTGCTTTCTGCAAGACTACAAGATGAACAGTCTGCCATTTTAATTATTCACAAACAATCATTAGAATCTAAATCCGCTCTCATGGAAGCAAAAGGTGTTTCTGAATGGGAAATTCAAAACAATATTTTCAACGATTTCATACAGCAATTTACAATTATTTCTGATAAACAAACAGCTGGTAATGTTACCGGTTTAGATATTGAAGAAGGAGTTGCAGCCGGAGAAATAACCTTCTTCTAAAAGTATGAATATACACTTTGATACTCATTTTAAAAAACAAATTATAACAATCCTACCTGGTGAATTTTTCTCAACAGATAAAGATGTGTTGATTTCTACTTTGCTTGGTTCATGTATTAGCATTGCCATATTTGATCCGGAAAATAAAAGCGGCGGATTAAATCATTTTATGCTACCAACAACAAACAGAATTAAAGAAATTTCATCTGAAGAACAAGGCAGATACGGCAATTTTGCAATAGAACTTTTGATTAATGATATGCTCAAAAAAGGTTCAAAAAAAGAAAATCTAACAGCTAAAATTTTTGGCGGAAGTAATGTATTGGACGACTGCGGATACCACCCAAACAGCACAGGTGTGAATAATATATTATTTGCGCTGGATTATCTTTCAACTGAAAAAATTCCAATTACAGCAAATGATACAGGCGGAATATTTCCAAGAAAAATTTTTTACAATCCACGCACAGCTAAAATTTTCTTAAAGCGAATACAACGCTCAGATTTAACATTAAAAGAAATAAAGCAGCGCGAATCAATTTATAAGGAAAAAATACAAAACGAGCAAATAAAAGCAGGCGACATTACATGGTTTTAGATTTGCAATTAATAAAATATAACAATAAAATCTCTTTCGCTAAAACAGCTTTTTTCAAAAATTAATTTTATATTTGAGCTTTAGTAGCAAGATTTTCTTCTATATACTCGATAATTTTTTCCATATCTAAAATAAGAACAAAACGCTCTCCGTCTGTACCTACCTGTTTGATAAAATCATTATGAATCATATCTAATGTTTGAGCTCCATCTACAGTAGCTGAAACAACATTAATATGTTTTACATTTTCTACAGCGTCAGCAATAAATCCAAAAATTAGTTCAGATTCATCCGGCAAAGCAATTTCCGAAACAATAATGGAACTCTCTTCGTCTATACTTTGTGGAGTTATGTTAAACAAAATGCGTAAATCTATAACGGGAATAACAGTTCCACGAATGTTTAATACACCTTTTAGGTAAGGTGCTGTGCGAGGAACACGAGTTATAGTTTCGTAAGTTAAAACTTCGCGCACAAAACAAACATCAACAGCATAAGCCACATCACCAAGCACAAAAGTCAAAAAAGCATCTATTGTTTCATCGCTCATAATCTACTCCAGTTTAAGCATTTTATAGACTTGTACTTTGTGGAACAAGCATATTTTGTTTATAATACTCCATGAATTAAGATAAAGCAACGCACTATTTACGATGCAATATTTGCGACACAAGTTGTGGTATGTACATTCCGCACGAAACAAGCTTGCGATATTTTGTTATTGATTCCCTTAGTATGAATAAAACAAGAACAAGAAAACTTGCAAAATTCGATGTTTCGCATATAAACTGTATAAGGTGAGTTTGTTTTTTATGGAGCACAAAACGGAGGCCGCAATGAGTAATTCTGAAAATATTGGAAAACTTTCGCTAAAAGGGGAGCTTTCTGTAAGCGATGCTGAAAACATAAAAAATGTTATGCTTAAAATATTGAAAGAATTTTCTATAGTTTATGTTAATTTTTCTTTATTGGAAGATTTGGATTCTTCGATTATTCAGTTATTATACGCATTATGTATTCAATCAAAAAAAGAAAACAAAAAAATTATATTTGAAGGCTCTTTTTCACCTAACGTAAAAAAAAGATTTTATACTTCCGGCTTAATTTCAAAAAGTAACTTAGATGATGAAATCATCATTGACCAAATTTCGGAAAAAATAAGGAATGTATCATGATAGATAAGATGGCTGAAATTTTTATAGATGAAGCAAATGATTTATTGGATAAACTTGAAAACTTGATTTTAGAGCTTGAAAACAATCCCGAAGACATAGAAACAATTCAAGAAATATTCCGCATTATGCACACAATAAAAGGTTCTTCTGGAATGTTTGGCTTTGATACAATTTCCAGTTTTACACATGAAGTTGAAAGTGCTTTTAATGCTGTTCGCAACAAAGAAGTAAAAGTAACACAAGAACTTATTACTCACACATTGAGTGCAAGAGATTATATTAGAAAACTTTTAGCTGAACCTGATAATCCAAGTATTAAAAACGAATCACAAGATTTAATTGAAATTTTTAAACTTTATGTAAAACAAAATAGCATAAACTCAAAACAAAAAGAGTCGGAACAAAAACCGCTGGAACATTCAAAACATATTGACGAAAAAAATCTAACAGAAGCAACATGGCGAATCCATTTCATTCCTGCATCGGATATTTTTAAAAATGGAACAAAACCTTGTAAACTTATTGAAGAATTGCAATCAATGGGCAAATGTTCAATTACTCCGTTTTTCTCAAAAATTCCACGATTAAATGATATTGAGCCTACTGTATGCTACATTTCGTGGGAAATTATTATTACAACGACAGCAATGGAAGATGATTTGAAAGATGTTTTCATTTTCCTTGACTCAACAAGCACTATTCAAATTACAAAAATATCAGACGATGATGATGACCAAAGTGAGCCACCAAAAAAAATCGGTGAAATTCTTGTTGAAAGAAATCTAACAACAAAAGATGTTATAAATGAAGTTCTTTCAACGCACAAAACTATTGGCCAAGTTCTTACAGATTCGAAAGTTGTTTCTAAAGAAATAATGCAAGCAGCTCTTGCAGAACAAAAACACTTACGTGATTTACAAGAAAAAAAGCAACAAGAAACTTCAAACCAAACAATAAAAGTAAATTCTGAAAAACTCGATAAATTGATTGACCTTGTAGGCGAACTTGTTACATTCAATGCAAGACTCACTCAAATTTCGCAGTTTATTCAAACCAGTGAACTTTATACTATAGCTGAACAAGGCGAACGCCTCATTCTTGAGCTTAGAGATACTACAATGGATATGCGAATGCTTCCAATCGGCACGATTTTTTCAAGATTCAAACGACTTGTTCGAGATTTATCGAAAGAACTGAACAAAGACATTGAGCTTATTACAGAGGGTGCAGAAACAGAACTTGATAAAACAGTAATTGAAAAATTAAACGATCCGCTTGTTCACCTTATTCGCAATTCTATAGACCATGGCATTGAAACACCAGCTGTGCGAGAAGCATCGGGTAAAAATCCGCAGGGAAAAGTTACACTCAAAGCAGAACATAACGGCGCATTTGTTTTAATTACAATAGAAGATGATGGTGCGGGATTAAATACGAAAGCTATACATCAAAAAGCAATAGAACGAGGTCTTATCAACACAAATGATGAACTTACTGATAATGAAATTTGCGATTTGATTTTGCAGCCGGGTTTTTCAACAGCATCTCAAGTTACATCTGTTTCAGGGCGCGGCGTTGGCATGGATGTTGTAAAAAAAGATGTAACTGCACTTGGCGGCACAATTTCAATTGTTACAAGACATAAAAAAGGAACAAAATTTATATTAAAACTCCCATTAACGCTCGCAATTATTGAAGGAATTCTTGTCAAAATTGGTAATGGTTTTTTTGTTATACCGCTTTCTAATGTAATTGAATGTCTTGAATTTCAGCGTACACAAAGCACAAAAATTTGTTCTTCCATCAATATACGCAATGAAATTATTCCGTATATTGATTTAAGAACATTTTTTGAAATTGATGATCCGCTGCCCACAATGGAACAAATAATAATTGTAAACGATCAAGATTCACGAATGGGGCTTGTTATAGACAAAGTTATCGGAAATTATCAAACAGTTATAAAGCCGCTTGGAAGATTATACAAAAATACTTATGGATTTTCTGGTGCAACAATTCTCGGCAACGGTTCAGTTGCGTTAATTCTTGATATTTACAAATTATCGCATATTGTAAAAAATCTTGAAGAAGCAAATATTTCAACATTAATATCAAAGCAGGCATAATCGGTGATCAATACGCAGGAACAAAATCATTCAACACAAATAATACAAGATTTGACTGATAAAGAGTTTTCTAAAATTGCAAGATATATTGAATCTGCCGTAGGCATAAAAATGCCTGAAACAAAACGTATTATGATGCAGTCGCGGTTGATGAGGCGGCTTAGAAAACTAAAGATAAATTCTTTTGGTGAATATATTAATTATGTTTTTGATGAGCAAAATTCAAGTGAACTTGTGCTAATGATTGACGCATTAACAACTAACAAGACTGAATTTTTTAGAGAACCTGACCATTTTGATTATTTAACAAATACTGTACTTCCGGAACTAGCAAAAACAAAAAACATAATCAAGATTTGGTCGGCAGGTTGTTCATCCGGAGAAGAACCTTATTCCATTTCAATAGTTGTTTCTGAATTTATAAAAAACAATCCGAAACTTTCTCTAGATTTTTCTGTAACCGGAACTGATATTTCAACTAATGTGTTGGATAAAGCTCATAATGCCGTGTATGACATCGATGTTGTAAATCAACTGCCGTATCAGTTAAAAAAAGCTTATTTTTTAAAATGCAAAAATGAAAATGTAAACTTAGCTCGCATAAAATCAGATTTAAGAAGCCATGTTTCTTTTAAAAGATTGAATTTTATGGACAGCGATTTTTGTATGTCTGAAATATTCGACATAATTTTTTGCCGAAATGTGCTTATATATTTTGATAAAGTTACACAAGAAAATGTAATCAGCAAATTAATGAAATATCTGCAACCGAATGGATATTTATTTCTTGGGCATTCAGAAACTATTTTCTCTATGGATTTGCCTTTGCGCACTTGCGTGCCAACAGTTTATACTAAGGTGAATAAAACGTATGATTAAAGTGATGATTATTGATGATTCAGCTGTTGTAAGAGAAACACTTACAACAATTCTATCTCAAGAAAAAGATTTTGAAGTTATTGCAACTGCCGGGGACCCGTTAATTGCGCAAAGAAAAATAGAAGCGTTAGAACCTGATGTTATTACGCTTGATATAGAAATGCCTAATATGGACGGAATTACTTTTTTGCGCCACCTTATGAATACAAAACCGATTCCGGTTGTAATATGTTCAAGCATGCTTGAAATCGGTTCAAACAATGCAATAAACGCTTTGCAACTTGGAGCTGTTGATGTAATTAAAAAACCCAAAATGGGCACAAAACGATTTCTTGAAGAATCAAGCATACGAATCTGCGATGCAATAAGAGGTGCTTATCTTGCAAAACATAAAGTTAAAAAATTAGCGCAAAATTTAAATGATTTTTGCAAACCTATAGATATTCAGCCAAAACTTAACGCAGACGTAATTATTGAAAAATCGAATCCGGCACAAGTATTTAACGGTACAACAGAAAAAATCGTTGTTGTTGGTGCCTCAACCGGCGGAACTGACGCATTGCGAATCTTTCTTGAAATGATGCCAGCCGATGCCCCGGGGATGGTAATTGTTCAACATATGCCTGAAAATTTTACGCGCTCTTTTGCCGAACGATTAGATTCTTTGTGCAAAATTCATGTAAAAGAAGCAGCAAATAACGATTTTGTTATACAAGGTCAAGCACTTATTGCACCGGGTAATAAGCATACACTTTTAAAAAGAAGCAATTCTCAATATTTCGTTGAAGTTCGGGACGGACCGCTTGTTTCTCGACACAGACCTTCTGTAGATGTTCTTTTCAGATCTGCTTCTCGTTATGCCGGAAAAAATGCCATCGGCATAATTATGACAGGCATGGGAGATGACGGTGCGAAAGGAATGCTTGAAATGCACGAAGTTGGTTCCTTTACAATTGCACAAGACGAAAAATCTTGCGTAGTTTTCGGTATGCCGGCAGAAGCAATAAAATTAAACGCAGCAGATAAAATTTTAAGTCTTGAAAAAATTGCAGAAGAAGTAATACGCCATTGCCGCTAGTTGTGTTATACTATTAAAAATTACATATTGATATATGTTCCCAAGTTTGCGTCACAAACTTTATTATTTTTTAGGAGTAAAAATGGCTAAAAGAATTTTAATTGCAGATGATTCTATTTCAATCCGAAAAAGCGTTTCTTTTGTGTTAACGGAAGAAGGTTATGAGGTAATAGAAGCAGAAGATGGTTTAGATGGTCTAAAAAAAGCAGAAGCAGCAAAATGCAATTTGATAATTACAGATATAAATATGCCTAACATGAACGGCATTGAATTTATAAAAGCATTACGTGAAAAACCTGAATATAAATTTGTGCCCATTATTGCATTAACAACAGAAAGCCAAGACGATAAAATGCAAGAAGGCAAAGCGGCAGGAGCTACTGGCTGGATTGTAAAACCCTTTACCTCAGAAAAACTTTCTGCAATTGTAAAAAAAATTTTATCCTAAAATTTTTTTCTAAAAAATCTGTGATGTTTTTGACAAACTCAAGACATCACAGATAAATGTAAATTTAACGCCTGTTCATTTGGAGAAATTACAGTATAAATTTTTAGCATAACAATCAGCCAATCAATGCAATTGCACACCAATAGCACTCCCTTTTATGTCTTTTTTTATTTCCACAAAAAAGTTTATATATTAAATACTGAATTTCAAAATATTAGTATTTTTGATATTTGTTATTTTATAAATCTTTTGAGCTCAATAATATGTTCTCGAACTTTATCTTGAGCAGGTCCACCTGTTGTGCGACGAGATTCTGCACACATGTACGGGTCGATTTTTTCAAATACATCATTACAAATCAAATCAGTACCTGTTACTTCTCTAAGTTCACTTAAAGTCAAATCTTCAAGATTTTTACGTTTTTCAATACATTTACGCACCGCACCCGCTACTACAGCATGTGCGGTCCTAAAAGGCATTCCCTTTCTTACAAGATAATCTGCCAAATCCGTTGCGTTTGCATAACCGCCTACACAAGAAGCTTTCATTCTTTCTTTATTCCAACGCGCAGAGCTTATCATATATGTAAAAATGCGAACACAACTTAAAACTGTATCATACGCTTCAAACAAACTTTGTTTGTCTTCTTGTAAATCGCGATTATATGATAAAGGAAGCCCTTTCATCATCGTAAGAAGAACCATCAAATTACCGTATACGCGTCCGGTACGCCCGCGAATAAGTTCCGCAAAATCAGGATTTTTCTTTTGAGGCATAATTGAAGAACCTGTAGACCATTTTTCACTTAATTCAATAAATTTGAATTCTTCTGTTGACCAAATTATAACTTCTTCAGAAAATCTCGAAAGATGAGTCATCAAAATAGAAAAACAACTTGTAAATTCAATGCAATAATCACGGTCTGCTACAGAATCTAATGAGTTTGGTGTAACACCTGAAAAATCTAAGTCTTTTGCTGTCATTTCCCTGTTTATAGGCAAACTGCTCCCGGCTAAAGCACCCGAACCAAGTGGAGAAAAATCTATTCGTTTTAATGCATCATCAAGGCGACAACAATCACGAACAAGCATTTGACTCCATGCACATAGATGATGTGCAAGCGTTATAGGCTGCGCACGCTGCATATGTGTATAACCGCTCATAAGTGTGTTGAGATTTTTTTCAGCAATATCAATCAAAGCTGCAATTAAATCAGTTACAGCTTTTCGTAAATCTGGCACAGCATGTTTTAAGTACAAACGTTCATCAAGGGCAATCTGATCGTTTCTGCTACGACCTGTATGTAATTTGCGTCCTATGTCGCCAAGCCGGTCTGTTAGCACGCCTTCGATAAAGGAATGAATATCTTCTGCACTTGTATCAATTTCAATTTTTCCTGTTTTTATTTCAACTGCAATTTTTGCAAGTTCGGCAGCAATTTCATCTGCTTCGTTTGCAGGAATAATGCCTGTTTTACCAAGCATAGAAGCATGTGCAATACTTCCACGAATATCATCAAGTGCCATACGTGAATCAACATGAATGGATGTTTCAAAAGCAACAGCTTCAGCATCCGGGCCTTCTGCAAAACGACCATGCCAAAGTGCTGCATGATTTCCGCCGTCAACGGCAGATTTTTTTTCACTCATCAGTTTCTCCCGAAAAATATAATTTTTTTTGATTTTAGAGATACCTTAAAATTTGAATTGATTATACAAAAAAGCGAGTTGTTTTTCTAGATGGTGCGTTTTGCGTTTGGGCTGGAGCTACGATTTGGAGAACAACTGGCAAAACGCCAAGTTTTCGTGAACGAAAACTTGAGGATTGGTGTGTCGCATGGGGATTAATCTAAAATTTAGGGATTAATCTAGCGAAACGCTGATTGGGCGTCAAAATGGGTTTAATCTAAAATTTAGGGATTATGCTGGCGAAACGCTGATTGGGCGGTTCGCTTTTGATGTGGTGCGAGATTAGAAAAATTTGTTGTAAAAAGTTGTTATTTCTTTTTCAAAAGTTTCGATATTTTCAGCATTAATCCATTTTGCACAAGAAATAGATTTGAAAAATGTCATTTGCCTTTTTGCATATTTTCTTGAATCATGCTGAATTAATGTTGTAACTTCGTCTAGTGGTGCATTTTCCGGTGAAGCATTATGTTTTTGTGCCACTATAAAAAATTCACGATACCCGATTGCCTGCATTCCGGGATCTTTTGCAGAATAACCTTGTGCCAAAAGTGAATCAAATTCTTCTTTTAGACCATTATTCATCATCTGCTCTACACGAGCATTAATGCGTTTATAAAGTTCTTCTCGCTCGCGCTCTATTGCAAGCACACAAAATTCATATGATTCACGTAAAGATTCAGATAAATTGAAACTTGAAAGCGGTTTGCCTGTTGCAGCATATATTTCAAGAGCGCGAACAATTCGATATTCATCATTTACGTTTATGCGCTCGGCACTTGGAGGGTCAATTTTTTGAAGCTTTTCGTACATTGTTTTTGCACCATAAAGCTTCATTTGTTCTTTTAGATTTTGTCTTGTTTTTTCATCGGATTTAGGTGTTATCGGGAGTCCATATAGAAAATTTTTAATGTAAAATGCAGTTCCACCAACTAAAACAGGAAGTTTCCCACGCAAATATATTGATTTTGCAGCTTCATCGGCAAGGCTTACAAAAACTCCGGCACCAAACTGCTCGTTCGGTTTATATAAATTAATTAAATTGTGCGGAAGTTTTTTTAATTCGTTTTCATCGGGCGTCGCGGTGCCGATATTCATGCCTTTGTAAATCTGCATTGAATCTGCACTAATTATTTCAGCTTTGCCAGCAAAAACAGATTGAGCATCTGTTGCAAACAAACGCTCAACTAACGAAGTTTTACCGGAAGCAGTTGCTCCAAATAAAACTAAAACCGGAATTTTCAAAAGATTCCCCAAACATAACGCAGTTGAATTTACCAACTGCGATTTCGATTTTATGCTTCCCTAATATATTTTATTTGTTCTGTAAAAAGCTGATTTGCTGCTATTGAAACAACTTTGCCATCATTTTCCGCAATAATCGGATCTTCAAGTTTTGAAAGCTGATAAGCTCTGTGGCTCGCAGTACAAGTAATTTCATAAATATTCTGATTTTCTGAAGTAAATTTAATCAACTGTTCTAATGGAAAAATCATCAACCAACACTCCCAATGAAAAAGATATTCATAGATAGTTTATATAACTTCTTGAGTTTTGGCAACGTGTTTCGCTTGGAGTTTAATCTAAAATTTTGGATTTATGTTAGCGAAACGCTGCTTGGGCTTTCGCTTTGGATTTAATCTAGAATTTCGGGCTAAATCCAGCGAAAGCAGCCGGTTTGCGGCAAGCGCAAACTGGTAAAGGCCTGTGCGACAGACGGTTTGCTTTGGCGGTTGAATCTGCTGCCAACGTGCACCACCAGCACTACCAGCTGTGAACACAAAGTGTTAATATTTTTAGAAGATTACTTTAACAGCCTTATAAAAACAGCTAGAAATTAATCAAAAAATCCGCCAAAAACAAGCAGTGCAAAGCTCAACATATATAAATTAAAAAATAAAGTTAAAATTATTTTAGGTTTGCTGAATTTGTATTCTAGCCCTTTACTTTTTTTTACGTATGGATCAATTATATAATTTGCAGAAAGATTTAATGCTATCATAAGACAAAAAATAGCTAAAAGATATAATCCCCAATCATTCATTATTTTCTACCTTTTTTAAAGTCTGAAGTTTTTTTTATTTCTGCAATATCTATTTCACTAGACATAAGTACTGAAATTATTTCATCAGTTATTTTTCTTTCCATAAGATTTACCACATAACATCGCTTTGGAATTATACCAGAAATTTGGGATTATGCCAGCACAATCCCAAAATTTTAGATTAAACCCACCCGAACGCCCACTCCTCAAGTTTTTGCCCCGCAAAAACTTGGCGTTTTGCTAACATAACCCTAAATTTTAGAATAAACCCAAAGCAAAACGCTTCTTGTCATGGATTATACATTTTCCAAAAGAACTACAAAACATAAAAGTAAATAATCACTTTTTTTGTACATACTCTATTGTATAATTCTGGAAACCCTCTCTCCTTAAAAATAATTCACCTGTATAAGTGGTTATAAAATAATCATCTATCTGATAATTAAGATAATCACCATTAGTTATACAAATATTTCCTTTCATGGAATTTGATAATGTTTTTTCACTCCGAATTATTGAAATTTGTAAACTAGTGCCAGTTGTAGCTCCAGCAGCTCTAGAAAATAATATTATCTTATTGTTTTTATCCAGTTTCTCTGATTTTTTTATTTCATTAACACATACCTGACAAGAGGCAAATAGAATAATACAAGAAAATATCATTACCCCTTTCATACAGTAATTCATATAATTTCTCCCTCTTAAATCACCGGCCGCTCCAGTTGAAGCAAATTTTCTCTTTTCTTTTCAATCTTATGGCTCCTTCAAATTATTTATTGCATTATTACTTTTCCACTGTTTTATATCAAAATTCATTTTTGTGTCCTGCGTTTCCATTTTTAATCGAGCCAAAAGGAAAATCTGATTGTGAAACTATTAATTCGTATCCATCGTTTTCTGTATTAACAATACTCAAACCGAGAAACATTCCTCCGTATGCACAAAAACTTGTTATCCCATTATTTAAAAAAGATACAGATTTCCTTTCTATTTTTTCTCCGTTATCAATTAATTCGATCTCTAATTCAAAAGAATCATAATCTGTTTTTCCTTTTATTTTATATGCATTCTTTGTAAGATATGTTTTCTTTTCTATAGGGAACAAAAAGCTGTTTCTACTGTTAAATATATGTACATCAAAATCCATATCTGAGTAATTATAAATAAAAAACCAAATACGATTTTTATATTTATCACAAGAAACACCCATAAATGATATTATAAATAATGAAGAAATGCCAATTGTAATAAAAAAAAGTTTTTTTTTCATCTCATAACCTCGTTTATATGATTTAGGATATCTTGCTGTAAGTTAAACCCACCCGACACACCACTCCTCAAGTTTTTGCCCCGCAAAAACTTGGCGTTTTGCTAACATAACCCTAAATTTTAGAATAAACCCAAAGCAAAACGCTTCTTGTCATGGATTATATCATTTAATCAGCGCAAAGAATTTCTATTTTTTTTATGATTCCATTACTAAAATAAAATGTTAGTTCCATCATTTCTTCTTCTTTTAGATTACCCGAATCTAGCGGAACTTGAAATTCTCCGGTTTGAGTGCGGTGTCGGTGTGGAGCGGTTTTTGCATCTGTTATTGGACTTGCAGCAAACTTTATGTAGCGCAATTTCGGCGAATATCATAACAAAAACAAATTCTTTTATAAATAGTCTTTTCTTTTTGTTTTTTTCTGCGTATATTTATCTCATCAGAATGTCATACAGAATATCATACAAAATGTATAAAAATCATTTTGTTTTAATTTTACATCTACTTTTATACAGGAGTCTTCATGAACCAATCTGAAAACAAACAAGGAAAACACAAATTCAGTGTTCCTATGCTGATTTTTGTAATTCTTATTATGCTTGCAATAGCATTAACAGGAACAACTGTGTTCAAAGTTGATGATACAGAACAAGCTGTTATTACTCGTTTTGGCAAATATTATAAAACAGTTGAAGCCGGACTTAATTTTAAAGCACCGTTCGGTATTGATAAAAACTATAATGTACCTATAAAAGTAGTTCAAACTGAACAGTTCGGCTTTCAAACAATTAAAGCCGGTCAAAACAGTCAATATAGAAATGATATTGTCAAAGAATCAACAATGCTTACAGGCGATTTGAACATTGTTGAAGTTGAATGGAGTATTCAATATCGCATTATAGATCCGGTTGCGTGGCTTTTTAACGTACAAGAACGAAAACAAACAATCCGAGACATTTCACAGTCTGTAATAAATACACTTGTAGGCGACCGCGCTTTTGACACAATGGAATCGGAGCGTTCTGCAATTCAGACATCTGCACTAGAGTTAATGAATGAAAACTTCAAACAGCTCGGACTTGGTATAAATGTTATTCTTGTTCAGCTTCAAAATATTGTTCCGCCGGAAGGAGTGCGAGAAGCATTTGATGATGTAAACAAAGCAATTCAAGATAAAAATCGCTTTATAAATGAAGGAAAAGAAGTTTACAATGCGGAAATTCCCAGAACACAAGGTGAAGCAAATCAACAAGTACTTGTTGCAGAAGGTTACGCTGCAGAACGAATAAACCGCGCACAAGGTGATATTGCGCGTTTTAACGCAGTCTACGAAGAATACAAAAAATCCCCAAAAGTTACACGTGAGCGACTTTATCTTGAAGCTATGGAATCTATATTCAATTCGCAAGAAAACAACACCTTAATAGATAGCAAGCTTGATAATATGCTTCCTATCAAAAATCTTTCAGACAAGGCGGACAAAAAATGAAAAAAACTTTAATTACACTAAGCGTAATTATTATATTAGTCATAATTTTTCTAGCAATGGGGCCTTTATTTGTTGTAGAAGAAGGAACACAAGTTGTTGTTACTCGTTTTGGTCAATTTGTTACTTCGCATAAAGATGCAGGACTTAATTTCAAAGTTCCATTTAT
>JAAYQG010000025.1 GCA_012519415.1 Treponema sp.
CTCAATTCGGAAGTTGAAACTTCCTCATCGAGGTTTTATAGAAGTTGCAATCAAAACTTTGCCGAAGATAGCGTTAAGGTTATTATTATAGGGGGTGTGATGAAAGTTTTATTAATTAATGGAAGTCCGCGTGTAAAAAGCAACACTTTGTTGGCATTAACTCAAATGCAAAAAATTTTTAACTCACAAGGTATTGAAACTGAAATTATTGACATTGGAAACAAAGATATAAGAGGTTGCATCGCATGTGGAAAATGTTTTCAAAACGGAAAATGTGTTTTTGATGATATTGTAAACGAAACCGCTGTTAAATTTGAAAAAGCAGACGGGATTGTAGTTGGAACTCCAGTTTACTATGCTGCACCGAATGCGACTGTACAAGCGTTTTTGCAGCGCCTTTTTTACAGTAGTCGTTTTGATAAAACAATGAAAGTTGGTGCAGGATTTGTTTGTGCGCGGCGCGGAGGAACAACAGCAAGTTTTGATGTTTTGAATAAATATTTTACAATTTGCGGTATGGCAGTCGCTTCAAGCCAATATTGGAACAATATCCACGGCGGAGCAGCTGGTGAAGCTGAAAAAGATGCAGAAGGAATGCAAACTGCTCGAACATTAGCTCATAATATGAGTTTTTTAATAAAAGCAATATTGCTTGGTAAAGAAAAATTTGGACTTCCGCCAAAAGAAAACCGCGAATGGACTAATTTTATAAGATAAAATTATCAAAATGTTGATTTTTTATCGCGGTAAATAATAAAAGCTTTTGCAAGAAGATACTGAAAATGAAATTTTGCATTACTAATTCTTACAAAAGCTTTTATTCGTGCAAACTTTATTATTGACTGTACTTCCTTACTATGCAACGGAAGCACGAACAAAGTTAATGATTTTACGCGCTATACATAAATACAAAAAATTATCAATATCCGTCTGACATTGCACGGTTTGCATCTCTTTGGCACAATTCTGCATATACAAGACTGCGTAATTTTAGCATATCTTTGCGTTCTTGCGGAAACGGCATATGTCGCCAGAATACGCCGCGTACTTCTTTATCAAGACGCTGAACGCCTTCTGATTCTTTTGTCATCCACAATATATAATCGCGAATAAAATAATCTTTTACATCGCCTTTGAGCTTTTGCTGGTCAAACCATTGATAATACATACCAGTAATGCCTTCTTCCATCCAATAATAAGAAGCTTTTTCCTTTGCAACTTGCCATCGCAAATCTGCACAAGCAGTAAGAACTGCAACTTGAAGATTTTTTGGATACATAGGAACAACAATACGCCCGCGACTTGAAACTTTATTGTATTTATCGAACGGTTCCCAACAAATGCCCATTTCGCCGTAAGTGGGCACAAGCAAAACATAAGGAACAATTCTGTTTGCATTGTTTTTATGCATACGCACAAAAGCACCTGGGTCGATAGACTCAATCCACGCCATCATGTCTATAACATTTTCTCTAAAGCCTGTTCCTCGCGGCATACAATGGTAATAATCTCTTGAAAAAATCGGAAAATGATTGCCTTTTCGTCCTACTGTCATTTTTGCCATCTGGCGAACTGTATCTATTTCTTTGAGCAAGTCTGAATTGCTTACACCTACAGTTGCAGATGCTATTGTCAGTTTTTCTTGCAAAGATATTGTTTCAGAAGCAGCTTCTTGATAAGCATTCAAATTTTGGCTGATTTCTTTGTCAATTTTCAACAGATCGCGCATTTTTTCAGAAGCTTCATTAAACATACGTTTCTGCGATTCTGAAAGCGGTGCTCCTAAATTTGGAAAACATGGCATATTTTGATGATCGCAAATCTGGTCGATTTTTGCTTTTAACTCAATTTCAAGCAGCCCTCGCTGATTTACTTTTGTTTTCAAATAATTTTCAGCAGTTTGCACTTTACCGGCTGCTTTGTTCTGCAATGTCATAAGGCGTTGCATATCATCGCCGCCACCGCGCCGCGTGGGAGCTTCGTCTGTTGCAGAAAGAGTTAGTTTGCCAGTGGCAATGTAACTAAGCCATTCATCAAGATAATAAATCGGTTCGCCAGAAGGGTTTTCATCAAAAACGGAAGCAAATGTTGATTTTTGTTCTATTGTAAAAAGCGATGGCAAAACAAGCCCGTATCGCACAAGGTATTTTTTGGGTGCGGGTACGGAAACAGACGCAAGTTTTGGCGCAAGCGATCTGATAAATTCATAATAAATGTTGTAAAGTTGTTGTCTGTAAACTGTGCGGTCTTGAGGATTATCTGTTTTCAAAAATTTTGAAAGAGTCGAATGAAGTCTGTTCGCAATTTCAGACTCTCCAGAAAGCGCAGTTTTATAATAATTAGGGTCATCAAAAACTTTATGAGGCTTGTCCGAGAAAAATTTTTCAATCGGCGCAAATTTAGTAACTGTTAAATCAACTTTTCCTTCTTGTTGATCTATGTCTGTGGAATCATCAGCTGAAAAATCATAGTCGGAACTTGGAAAATTCTCATCTATATCAGAAATTCCTACTGTTTCTGTATCTTCAGTTTCTACAGAATTTAAAAGAGCAACAATATCCGGGTCAAGATCTTCAATATTCATGCTTAAATCCTCTCCAAAGTGATAATTATTTAATTAACATAATTTATGTTGGCAAAAGTATTTTCAGCGTTTTGTTACAAAAGCTTTTTGACTGTTTTGAATTTTAACTTAACAAACTGGCTATGTCAACAAAATCCTACAATCTTCCCTTATCAGGAAAACATATATATTTCTAAACAAAGAATGTTTGTTCGTTCTGGAGAACCTTGCTTGCAATTGTTAGAACTATTTTGCAAATTGAAGGCCTCTTAAATTAAGCAGTATTTTTCAATAAAACGAGCAACACCATCATCATTGTTTGAAAAATCTGTTATATGATGTGCTATTTTTTTTATATAATCAAGCCCATTAATCATAGCCGTGCTGTGTGCGGCATATTTAATCATAGATTCATCGTTCATGCTGTCGCCGAAACTCATTGTTTCTTCTTTTGGAATATTCAGCACAGTTTCAGCAAGGTATTTTAATGCTTCGCCTTTGCCTGTATTAGCCGGTAAAACTTCAAGAAAATACGGTTTGCTTGTAAATATTACTGCTTTTTCTCCAAACATATCTCGAAGTTTTTGTTGTAAAGAAAGCAATTTTTCAGGGTCGCCTGGAATAACCATTTTTGGAAATCCTGCTTCTAAAAATGATTCAAAATCTTCAACAATGGAAAGATTCAATCCTGAAAGTTTTTTATCACGAAGAACCCATTCATTTTCGAATGGTGAAAAAATTGTAGAAAAATCATAAACTTGACATGAGAATCCTGCTTTTTTTGCCGCATGATAAGATTGTATTAAAATTTTTGCAGGAACAGTTCGCGTATAAATTGGCAATCGTGTATGTAAATCAAAAATTGTTGCACCATTGTGAGAAATTATATATCTTCCTGTTTTTAATCCTGAAATTTCAAGCTTGCGTACATAAGGCAAAATGGCATTTTCTGCCCGTCCGGAACAGAGTACTATATAAATTCCACTTTCTGCTGCTTTATACAAAATTTTTACCGTATAATCTGAAATTGTAAGATTATCTTTTAAAAGTGTATCATCTAAATCTAAAGCTATTATGCTTACTTTTTGTTTTGTTTTCATAAAAGGTTCTCCAAAATGGGGGCAGTTCCTATAGCATTTTTTAAATCTGAAAATGCAGAAGTTTTTTTATCCGAACAAATGGCTTGTTTTTTTACTGCTCTAATCAATATGTTTTTTGGTGTATGTTCCATATCAATAAATTCAAGCAGTTGCACAAAATATCCTGAGCTTTCCAAAAGCTCGGCACGCATTGCGTCTGTTGCAAGGCTTGCAAATCTTTCTTTAATAATTCCATATTTTAGAAAAACAGCAAAACCGGGGTTGATTTTTTGTTTGTTAAGATTTGCATTTAGTTCATGCTGACAACATGGTACAGCTAAAATAACAGGAACATTCCATTTTACAGCGCGTGCTAGTGCGTAGTCTGTCGCTGTATCACATGCATGTAGCGTTATCATCAAATCAAAAGACGCGTTTGTTTTGTATTGAGCAATATCACCTGTTTGAAATTTCAGCGATTCATATTTTAGTTTTTCTGCAAGTTTATTGCAATGCTCAATTACATCCTTTTTTAAATCCAATCCGACAATGTGCGTTTTTATTTTTTTTAAAACCACAAGGTAATAATAAACGGCAAATGTCAAATATGATTTTCCACAACCAAAATCAATAACTGAAATTTCTGGTTTTTCTTTTCCGTCTTCTTGAATAAGCACGTTGCTCAAAACATCATCTATATATTCAAGGAATCTATTAAGTTGACGGAATTTATTGTACTTTTGAGCAATTACGTTTCCGTCTTTTGTCATTATTCCAAGCTCAACTAAAAAAGGAACGGGAATTCCTTCTTGTAAAATGTAATGTTTTTTTCGATTTTGTGATTGAAGTTCTATATTTTTTGTTGCGTTGTAATTATTTTCTTTTTTGGTTTTGTTTTTTATTACGGAAATTTCTCCTTTTTTGTTTGTCAAAAAAGAAATTAATTTTGTGTTTGTTTCAAAGACTGCTGTTCTGTATTCTTTAGAAATTGCATTTTCTAAAAAAGGAATTATTTCCACTTTATTCATGTTTTTTTGAAAAGCTTGTTTTTCTGTAAATTGTTCAACATGAAAGTGCAATGTATCTTTAATTTTTACCGGTGTTATGCGGATTTTTTTAAATCGAGCATTTTTTGTAGGTTTAGAAAGAATCCCCCTCAAAAATAAAGAAGATTCATCAAAAAAAAGCTCTTTAAGAGCAGAAAAATCAGACATAATGAAAATAATATATACTCAAAACGAAAAAATTGATATACTTATTATATGGGAAAGATTTGCGTTTTTGTTAACCAAAAAGGCGGCGTTGGCAAAACAACGTCAGCAATCAACATTGGAGCATATATTGCTCTTGCCGGAAAAAAAGTTTTGCTTGTCGATTTTGATTCTCAAGGAAATATGTCTTCCGGCGTGGGCATTGATAAAGACAAACCCACAGTATATGAGCTTCTAATGGGACACGTAAGTGCAGAACAGACAATAAAAAGAACAGTTGTTCCGGGTCTTTCTGCTATTCCTGCTTCTATAGATTTATCCGGAGCTGCAGTTGAACTTGTTGGTGAAGATAATCGCGAGTTTTTCTTAAAACGTGCATTGGCACCTATCGTGTCAAAATATGATTTTATTTTAATAGATTGCCCGCCGTCTTTGGGCATTTTGACTTTGAACGGTCTTACTGCTGCCGATGAGGTTTTGATTCCTATGCAATGTGAATATTTTGCACTTGAAGGTGTTTCTCAACTTTTGCAGACAGTAAAGCGTGTTCAAAACTCATTTAATCCGAATCTTAAAATTGGCGGCATTTTCTTTACAATGTATGATTCTAGGACGCGACTTGCTCAGGAAGTTGTTCAGCAAGTTAAAACTTATTTCGCAGATAAGGTTTTTTCTACGATTATTCCGCGCAACGTTCGTCTTTCAGAAGCTCCATCGCATGGTGTTCCAATTTGTCAATATGATGCGGACTGTATTGGTGCAAGGAGCTATCAGCTTCTTGCTCAAGAGGTAATAAATCGTGTCTAAGCGGATTGCTCTTGGAAAAGGTGTTGATGCTCTTTTTGATGATATGAATGCTGGTTTTGAAAAAAACGACAATACTGCCCAAGCAGGAACTCCTCTTTTAGTTGATATTTCAAAATTAAAACCAAACCCATTTCAGCCACGTTCGGAATTTAACAAAGAAGCCCTTGAAGAGTTGGCGGAATCAATTCGTATTCATGGTGTTATTCAGCCCATTCTTGCAGAAGATGCAGGCGACGGTTCGTACTACATAATAGCAGGGGAACGTCGCACAAAAGCTGCCCAAAAAGCCGGGCTTAAAAAAATTCCAGTTATTATAAATTCTTTTTCAGATGAAAAAAAGCTTGAAGTTGCATTAATTGAAAATATCCAACGCGAGAACTTAAATCCAATAGAAGAAGCGCGTGCATATCAGCAACTTATGCAGCTTTCAAACTTAAACCAAGAAGAAGCTGCCCAGCGTGTGGGCAAGAATCGTTCCACAGTTGCAAATGCACTTCGTCTTTTAAAATTGCCCGAAGATATGCTTAATGCGGTTGCTGCTGGAACAATTTCCGCAGGTCATGCTCGTGCGCTGCTTTCTGTGTCTTCTTCGTCAGATCAGCGTATTTTGTTTGCTCGCATAATAGGTTCTGGTATGTCTGTGCGCGATGCGGAACAATATGCTACAGAACTGAACAATGAAAACAAACCTTCTGCAAAAGTAAAAAAACAGCAAGAAAAACCTAAAGACCCAGATATTGCTTTTGTTGAGCAACAACTTCTTAATGCGCTTGGAACAAAAGTTTCTCTTAAAGGTTCTCTCGAAATAGGAACTATCCAAATTGAATATTTTTCACGGGAAGACCTTGATCGGTTGTACGATATTTTTGTAAAAGAAGAGTAATGATTGCGACTATAAATACAGTTGCTACAAAAGTTCTTTGTTTATAAACTTAAATCGTAAGTTTCTCCATATTTTACAATCTTTGTATTTGGAAAACCGTTTTCATTAAGGAACTTTTGGAAAGCATTTTGTGCATCTGGTTCGCCATGTACTAGAAAAATCTTTTTCAATCGAGATGTATCAATAGAGTTAAGCCATTCTAACATTTCCACATAATCAGCATGAGCAGAAAACGCATTAATATTTTCGATAGAAGCTCTTACTTTCATCCAATCACCCATAATCTTAACTTCTGGCTCTCTGTTCATAAGGCGGCGTCCAAGAGTGTTTGCTGCCATATAGCCAACCAAAAGCACAGTGTTGTCAGGATTGGTGATGTTGTTTGCAAGGTGATGAACAATGCGCCCAAATTCGCACATTCCATCAGCACTGATTATAATCATTGGACCTTTTTGCTTATTCAACGCTTTTGATTCATTTACACTTGTTATAAATGAAAGTGCGTTAAATCCAAATGGGTTTTTATGATGATCAAGAAAAGCTTGATGTGTTTCTTCGTCATAACATTCAGGATGAACTTGAAAAATGCTTGTTGCATTTGTTGCCATCGGTGAATCAACATAAATCGGCAATTCAGAAATTCGTCCGTCATCAACAAGCAAATGAAAGTTGTAAATCAATTCTTGAGTTCTTTCAACTGCAAAAGCAGGAATAATTAATTTGCCTTTTTTGTCTTCTATTCGTTGAACAATAGCAGCAAGTTCATCAAGAGCTTCGATTGTATGTTCGTGGCGGCGGTCGCCATAAGTGCTTTCAAGTATTATATAATCCGGTGCTTTCATGTTTGTTGATGGATCTCTTATAATCGGTTTGTTTTTTCTTCCAAGGTCTCCTGTAAACAGAATGCAAGTTTCTTTCCCTTGATCTTCGACTGTAAGTTGCGCAAAAGCAGAGCCCAGAATGTGTCCTGCATCAAAAAACTCAAGCTTTACACCAGAGGCTATATACATAGGTCTGTTATATGAAATGGAAATCATTTGGTTTGTTACTCTAACTACATCACTTTCATCGTACAAAGGCTGCCATGAAAATTTTTCGCCTTTTTTCTTAGCCTGTTTACGCAAATATTCAGCATCTCTTGCTTGTATGTGTGCACTATCCATCATAATAAGATTTGCAAGATCGCGTGTTGCAGGAGTTGAAAAAACATTTCCCTTAAATCCTTTTTTGGTAAGAACAGGCAAAAGACCACAATGGTCATAATGAGCATGAGTTAATATGACTGTTTCAAGCTTTTCCGCTGCAATATCAAATTCACGATTTTTTCGGTCTGCTTCTGCTCGTGTGCCTTGAAATGCACCACAGTCAATCATAAGCGGTTTGCCGTTAACTTCAAGTACGTGTTTTGAACCTGTTACTTCTTCTGCCGCTCCAAGTGAATAAAAGTTGATTGCCATAAAGACCTCCGATGCTAAAATTAACAAAACCAACTCTAAAAGTTTAATGCTAGAATTTGAATTTTGCAAGGACATATAAAAGTTTTCTGTTTCCACAGTAATTCGTAAGCGATTTTGTCCCTTTCTGCTTACCAAGATTTCTGCACGCTCGCCAATAAGTGAAACTACGTCAAAGGCATATTGATTTGTTTCGGTTTATATATAAACTATGAAAATGGACGGAGTATAAAATGGAAGAATCTGCAGAAAAAAAACAATTCCTTAAAATGACAGAAACACCTGTTTCTGCATTAATAATTTCTTTAGCAATTCCAACAGTAATAACAATGTTGACTTCCTCTTTTTACAATATGGCAGATACTTTTTTTGTTTCTCAAATAGGAACAAGTGCCAGTGCCGCAGTCGGAGTCGTTTTTTCGCTCATGGCAATAATTCAAGCTGTCGGCTTTACAATAGGAATGGGTTCAGCGAGCATTATTTCAAGACTACTCGGCGTTCGCGATGTTGAAGCAGCTTCTAAAACCGCAACAATTGCATTTATTGCAGCATTTTCATTTGGAATAATAATAACTATATTCGGGCTTTTATTTCTTGATAAGTTAATGAGCTTTCTAGGTGCTACGCCTTCAGTATTGCCATATGCAAAAAATTATGCACGATACATTTTGCTTGGCTCACCAGTAATTTGCACGTCTTTTGTTCTAAACAATATTTTACGTGCGGAAGGAAAATCTGCAAAAGCAATGATTGCTTTAACTTTCGGCGGAATAATCAACGTTTTATTAGATCCGATTTTCATTTTTACGTTGAAAATGGAAACCGCCGGAGCAGCAATAGCAACAGTCATCAGCCAAACAATAAGTTTTTTTCTTTTGTTACAGTTTTTCTTTCGCCAAAAAACATTATGCAAAATATCAATTAAATTTTTAGAAATTGATATGCAAAAACTTGTTCAAATTCTACTAACAGGATTTCCGTCTTTATGCAGACAAAGTTTGGCAAGCATCTCAACAATTCTGTTAAACAGAGCAGCTTCTGTTTATGGAGATGATGCTTTAGCCGGAATGTCAATTGTTATGCGAATAATTCAAGTTGTAGCATCTGTAATGGTAGGAATAGGTCAAGGATTTACGCCTGTTTCAGGATATAATTATGGTGCAAAAAAATACAAAAGAGTAAAAACAGCATATTTCTTTACCGTTCGAGCGGGATTTATATGTCTTTTGTTTTCTTCTATCATTCTTTTTGCATTTGCACCACAAATAATAAAATTTTTTAGAAACGATTTAAATGTAATAAAAATTGGTGCTGCTGCTTTGCGTTTTCAAACAATTGGTCTTCCTCTTCATTCGGTAGTAATTGCAACAAATATGCTCATGCAGTCAACAGGGAAAACCAAATCTGCAACTTTACTTTCAAGTATGCGACAGGGAATATACTTTATTCCGCTTATTATAATAATGCCTATGCTTTTTAATTTAACCGGAGTTATAATGTCTCAAGCAATTTCTGATTTTTTAAGTTTTTTGACATCAATTCCATTTTTAATTTTATTTTTTAAAAAGCTTAACGAAAAAGAAGGGAAAACAAATCTGTAATAGTAAAAAATCGATTTGTTAATATCAAACTTGCGTTTTTTTACAATAGTTTGCACTTTTTTATGTTTTACTTGTTTATAAGTGCATTTATAGATTATACTTGGTGTTGATATGTTTTGATTTTATCAGCGTAATTTACAGCTGCTAATCATTCATATAATTGATTATGCGGAGAGTTCAGTACATCGGCGCGTCTTTGAAGACAAGGCTTCGAATTTGCGACGAAGTATGTTGATTTTTATATTTTTTTAAATGAGTTTGTTGTGTATACAAGACTTTTTTCTGTGCCACCTGAAAAAATAATCGCAAACGGAATTCCTGTTTTTGGAACTTTTACAGAACCGTTTAAGCTACTTGATATTCGAAACGTTTCAAGGCCGTTTGGCGACTTGCCGCTTCCGCGTTGGCTTACGAATCTTCGCATTCGCGCGCATTTGGTTTGTCCATTTATTACTGAAGATTATGTCGGTGTAATAGATATTTTTGATTCAAAAGTTTTTGGGTTTGTTGAGCTTATTGTTTGGGAACAAAAAACCGGAAAAAAACTTGCATATAGGTGCGTTTTAGGTCCGCACAAAAGAATTGTGCCAAAATCAACGGAACAAGATGTTTGTGTATCACATACAAGAAAAAGATATGTTCGTATAAGTTGGTGCAAAAAAACAAACCGACTTTCTGTTTTGTTCAGTCTAAAAGGCGATGATGCAAGACCATCTATTGAAGCTGCATTTAATATTGATTGCGGTCAAAAAGATTTTGCAAGAACCGCCTCTGTCGTTCCGGCGCAAGTTTCTCGTCGATGCGCTGCAAGTGTTTTGATGACAGGTTCTTTACATGGCACAATTGTTTTTACAGGAATACAAACAGCAGTCGAAGATTCAACAGGCTCGTTAATGCTTGAATTAAAGCGGGCATATTATCCGCTTCGTACAAAAACAAATATGCTTTTGGGATTTGGTGTATTTGGCGATAAAAAGATTTCTTTTAGAATCAGCACATCAAATTTAGACGGAAAAGATACTTATCGCTATAACGAAAATGTTCTTTTTGTAGATGGCGAGCTTACTTTACTTCCGCCTGTAAAAATTACATATCCTGGAGGAATTAGCAATTCATGGATTATTCAAGATACGGAAAGCATGGTTGATTTAATTTTCAATCCGATTTCAGATTCATACCGCACGTTGAGCGTTCTTGTTCTTCATACAAATTATCATACAATTTATGGCAGCTTTGAAGGCACTTTTTTAACATCGTCCGGAGAATCAATATCATTCAAAAACTTCTCCGGTATAGGAAAAAAACTACAACTTCGATACTAAATAAACATAGGCATTCATGAGTTATACATAAAAAGGGAATATCATAAAAACGAGGAAAATTATGAAAGGAAATTCAGAAAATACTGTACAACAAACTGATTCTGCACTTTTTTGGGAGTTGGAACAATTGCCAAAAGTTCTTCCAGCTATTGATAATACAGAAAGAGCTAATTTTGACAAACTCTTTGCCGTAATGGGAATAACACAACATAATAAACTTGGATTAGGACAAAAAGCAGATCATGACGCAGACAAAGTCGGAGAACATTTTGTTTTAAATACGCTCAATGAGTATTTTCTTCGTATTCAGAAATTTTCAACAGCTATAAAGCGATTTATAAGTGCAATGCCGACTTCATATCAAAATAAAATCGGAAAAGCATCAAACATTCAGCTACGTGTTCTTAATGCTGCAAATTCGTGGAAAGTTGTTGCATTGAGCGATGAATTAAACAATTTGCAGATGAATGCAAAAAATATGACCGTTGAAAAAATGATTCCGGCTGTTTATATGATTTATCGTCCGCTTTTGCAAATGTTGTTTCTTGGTGAAAACGATTTCAATTCTATTATAGAAAAAACATTTTCAGAAATTCACGATAAAACTACTGTAAATCTAACGCAACTACATGGTGTAATTGAAGAGGCTAAAATCGAATGGAGCTTTATTATTCGTTCTATTTCACGAGGTCTTTACCCGATTGTTATGCGGATATGTTCATCTTATTGCGTAGATATGCAGGAATTTTTAGATACAAACATTCAGCGAATTATGACATTTCTTAACCTCACAAAAGAAGATATTATTCTTCCGGGAGAATTTGAGCCGGTAGATTTAAATGCATTAGAGGCGGAATCTGAAAAAAAAGTTTCTGCTTATGCTGCAACTGTAAATCAATCAAACATGACAATAAACAATGGCTTAATGCTTCTTGATGCAATGTTTCCCGAGGCAGGCTGGCTTAGCTTAAATGAAAAACCTGATATGTATCCATATTTTCAGCCTTTGTTTTCTTTTGCAGAAGGTTTCAATGTTCTTTCGCCTGCTAATCCGCTGCAAGTTGCTGTTGTGTTAATGCGAATTATTGAGGACTTGCTTTCTGGTTGTAGTTCTATAGATTTTCTTGAAACAAACTCATCTTCTTCTGCACTTATGAAAACCGAAGAAATCGAAAAAGCTATAAGTAACTGGTACCTTTCAAGAATGAATGTTTTTGATAAAAGATATGCGGCACCTTTGCTCGATTATGTAAACCGCGTTTATAGTCACCAAGATTACAAAACTTCGTCATATGCAATAAAAACACTTTCTTCTATAATATGGCTTCAAAAATCCGAGTTTTTTCCACATCTTAAATTTGATTTAAGTTATGTGGCTGCAGAAACTTCACAAGGGAGTTTGCCTGTTTTTAAAAAAGTGGCACGACTTGCATATTATTTTGATTGGCTTTTAGATAATATTAACGAATCTATAAAATCTAATAATGGAAATAGAGGCGGAGCAGTTGTAGGAATAGAAAATCCTTGGGACAGGTTTGTTTTTACAATTGATAATACTTCATCTAATAGATTAACAACAGTTTTAGAAGCAACTTCACCGTTAGGAACAACAAATGCTTCGCTTATTAAGTCTATTGCTGAAATTTTTGCAGTGCTCGATTGGTGGCTGAACCGTACAAATAGTTTCGCTTATGAAACAGTGCTTCATTTACCTTATAGAAGCGATGATACAACAGGGGAGCCAATTTTTTCCGTGCCTGTGAGAAAGGATGTATTTACACTGTTAAGCAAAACTAAAACAAGAAGATGAATCTTATTGTAAATGTTGATAGTAACTGGGCAATCGGATATAAAAACCGATTGCTTTTTCCAATTCCTGCTGACTTAAAGAATTTTAAAAGACTTACAGACGGCAAAATTGTTATTATGGGTAGAAAAACTCTTGAATCGCTTCCAAAATCAAAGCCGTTATCAAACAGGAAAAATATCGTTTTGTCTAAAAAACTACAAACACCATCAAATAATGAATATTTAGTTTGTAATTCAGTAGAAAATTTATTTGTTTTGCTTAGGAATAATTTTCCACAAGTTAAAACAGAAGATGTTTTTGTTATCGGCGGGGAGCAAGTGTATAGAGCTTTAATTCCTTTTTGTAGCGTGATTTATGTTACAAAAGTGAACAAAGCAGCCCTAAATGCCGACACGTTTTTTCCAAACTTAGATAAATCGACCGAATGGAAAATTATCGAAAGTTCCGAATTACTGGAATACAATGATATAAGTTTTAATTTTTTGATTTACGGCAAAAATGACAATTTGAATAATTTGTGTAAAAAGCCTTGACATAAATCAAAAAGTTTCTTATTATAAAATCGTTCCTATGGAGCGGTGGCTGAGTGGTTGAAAGCGGCGGTCTTGAAAACCGTTGATCTTCACGGGTCCGGGGGTTCGAATCCCCCCTGCTCCGTTTAAAAAAGGTACGGCATTTTTGCCATACGGCAGAAGTTGGAGTGGTGACCGAGAGGCCGAAGGTGGCTCCCTGCTAAGGAGTTATATCCCAAAAGGATATCGGGGGTTCGAATCCCCCCTGCTCCGAGCGGCAGATCACATTAGTTTTCAATTATTACATACCGTATCAGTTAAGAGATTTTGAGATTGTAGCTCAGTTGGATAGAGCGTCAGATTGCGGATCTGAAGGCCAGAGGTTCGACTCCTCTCAGTCTCGTGAGAAAACTTATGTGCTTATCTAATTATACTTTGTTTTTCCAAAATGAAAATCCGGATCAGATATTTTCCTTTTATTAAATCTTTTCGTTTTAATATTATCAATAACAAGCCTTTTGTGATGAGTTCAGGTCCTATGCAAAGCGTCGCTTCTGAATCCCGTCAGATTCGGAAGAAAGCAGCGGCAGGAAGATGATACTTGTGCCGTAGTGTACCTGAGCTCTTCAGAAAAGGTTTTTTGCTTGCATTTTGTAAATTTCCGCTTACACGTAAATATGTATAAGCTTTTTCTTGATATATTATTCTATTATTCTATTATTCTGTTGCTTCTTTATGGACTTGAGTTTTTTTAAAAATCTAATTGTTTTTCTTGAAAACTATCTATATAAATAATATAGAGGCCAAACTTCTGCTAGAAGGAGCGTTAGACAAGTTGCAAAATGTAAGAATGCCATATCCCCGGGAAGATGTACCAAGTGTTTGTATAAAATGTGGATATAGAGGGAGGATATGGTAGCTATATAATGAAATATTTGTCGAACAGCTGTAAAGCAAAACAATTAATACCCGTTTGTGGATGTGGGGTTGATAATATTATATCACAAAAGACATTGAGCAAATGTGGATATTATTCGGACTTTTCCTTGTTAAACTTCCGAACAAATTTCGCCTAACAACTGCTTCGACCTGACATTGCTATTGTCACGAAACTTGCAGTCGCTGCGCTCCTAACACACAAAATGCGCCAAGCCCTACGGGCACGAAAATACAGGTTAACCAAATGTTATGTGGACTGCCAAATAGGCAGCAAAAAGAGTCAAAACTAAATATTTGATTTTTCAATTTTATACAATATAAGTAAATAATAATAGTAAATATATTAATAAATGAGTAGATAAATATAACAATATACTTGTTAATATTTGATTTTGATGTTATATTATTAATAGATATTTCAACGTGGAGGTTTATCCATGAATGCAATAAACTCTATTAATATTTTAGATTCCATAATTCCTATAAGTCGTTTTAATAAAGGTGAGGCAAATAGAATATTTACCGAAGTTAAAAATGACGGAATAAAAATAGTTGTAAAAAATAATATTCCGGAATGTGTTTTGATAAGTCCAAAAGATTATCAAGCGTTGATTGAACAATATGAAGATGCTTTATTACTGGCTGAAGCAAATAAAAGATTATCTAAAAATGTAGAGTATATTTCGCATGATGATATTCTTAGCGATTTAAACATAAATGAACAAGATCTGGAAAACATTGATATCGAACTGGAGTGATCAATGTGGAAAATATTTTATCATCCAGAAGCAAAACAGGAACTAAAAGAATTAGATGGATCACAACAAAAAATTGTAATAAAAGCAATAATCAAAGTTTCACAAAATCCTGAGTCGAATACGAAAGGCGGTTATGGTAAACCATTAGGAAATAAAGGTGGAAATAATTTAACGGGATTATTCAAAATCAAATTAAAGGGATTAGGATTAAGAATTGTGTATAAGTTAGAAAAATCTGATTCAGATAATATAATGAAAATTATTGTAATTTCTGTACGAGAAGACAATGAAGTATATGAAATTGCAGCCAAAAGAGAATCGAGATAATCACATAACACCCGCTTCAACCTGAGTCGCCTATTGTCATGAAAATTGCTAGTCGCTTCGCTCAGCAAGTTTTACGCCAAGCCCTTCGGGTCGGAATTGCAGGTTAAGCAAATGTTCCATGCACAACTCACTGGCTGACTGGAGAACTTAAAAAATGAAAAAGAAAGCAATTATTTTTTTTAGTATATTTTTTATTCTAATCTGTTTATTTCTAATCATTAAAAAATTTGATGGTTATCATGAAAAAAAATATACAGTTGATATTCAATTAGATACAAATCAATTTGATTTATCTGTAGTTGATTGTATTCCTCAAAAGCTGATAGACATAACAGATTTTGGTACAGTTTCTAGACTTACCATACGTTGTAAAAATTCTTTTGATGATTTTTCAAAAACAAAATTTTCAAAAAATAACAAGGATATAGAAAAATATTTGCAAGAGACAGAATATATAGATTTTTATAATTCTGTAGTAATTGATTTATCTAGAAAACTTAATTTAAGTGAATTATCTCCTATGGATTGTGCAAAAGCAGTACTTCAAAATATAAACCAATCGACGGGTTTTATTGAATATGATTCACAATTAGCTTTGCAAATTTCTTCTGGAATTACATACGGATATCCAGCAAGTGAAGTATTAAAAAAATCAAAAGGTACTTGTGGAGAATTTGCGAATGTCTTTGTAGCTTTAATGAGATTAAATAATATTCCATGCAAATATATTCAAGGCTATATGATAACGCCAAATGGACAGTCAATACATGCATGGGCAGAGTTCTATGATGAAAATATAGGATGGATTCCTGTTGATCCTCAAGTTGGAATGTTTGGGGTAAGTCCGTATCATGTAAAAATGTTAGAAGGAGTTGATTTTTCAAAGACCGGGGCCGATTTTTCATCATTAATGTTTGGCAATGCTAAAATTATTAATAATTAATTATCAAAGAAATAAAGATGTTGTTGATAAAACGAAAGAACTTTTGGATTGTGTGGATAAAATATTGGTCATCCTAAAAAAATCAACTTGAAAAATAATATAAAATGCCATACAATGTAATTACAAACAACTACAAGGAGACATTGTATGGCAAATACCGTGATTCAAATAAGGGTTGATAACAAACTGAAAGAGGATGTAAGTGCTATTTATGACCAGCTGGGACTTGATTTATCAACGGCAGTCCGTATTTTCTTCAAGAGAACTGTAGCAGAACAAGGCATCCC
>JAAYQG010000026.1 GCA_012519415.1 Treponema sp.
ACCAACAGCAACTGCTTCATCAGGATTTACGCCTTTTGAACCTTCTTTTCCAAAAATTTCTTTAACTGTCTGCATAACCTTTGGCATACGTGTTGACCCACCAACCAAAAGAACTTCGTTAATTTTATCAACAGAAATGCCTGCGTCTGCAATAGCTTTTCGACAAGGCTCTTTTGTGCGCTCAAGCAAATCTTCTGTCATCTGTTCAAACTTTGCACGAGATAAAGACTTTTGCAAATGTTTTGGCCCTGCTGCATCAGCAGTAATAAAAGGCAAATTGATTTCTGTCGAAGACTGAGCAGAAAGGTCAATTTTAGCTTTTTCAGCTGCTTCACGAAGTCTTTGCAAAGCCATTTTATCTTGAGAAAGATCAATACCTGTATCGTTTTTAAATTCTTCAACCAACCAGTTGATTATCTTGCGGTCAAAATCATCACCACCAAGATGAGTATCGCCGTTTGTAGATTTTACTTCAAAAACACCGTCCCCAAGCTCAAGAATGGAAATATCGAATGTTCCACCACCAAGGTCATAAACTGCAATAATTTTATCACTTGCCTGATCTTTATTAAAACCATACGCTAAAGAAGCAGCAGTAGGTTCATTAATAATGCGTTTTACATCAAGCCCTGCAATTTTTCCTGCATCTTTTGTAGCCTGTCGCTGCGCATCGTTAAAGTATGCTGGAACAGTAATAACAGCTTCCGTAACTGTTTCTCCAAGATAATCTTCTGCTGTTTTTTTCATTTTCTGCAAAATAAAAGCACTGATTTCTTGTGGAGAATACGGTTTTCCACTTATATCGATACGAACATCGTTATTGTGATTTATAACTTTATATGGAACCAGTTTAGCTTCGCCAGATAATTCATCGTAACGATGACCTATAAAACGCTTAATTGAATAAACGGTATTTTCCGGATTTGTTACCATCTGGTTCTTTGCAGGCTGACCTACAATACGTTCACCTTTCGCAGTAAAACCTACAATAGAAGGAGTTGTTCTACCGCCTTCTGAGTTCTGAATAACGACAGCTTCTCCGCCTTCCATTACAGAAACACAAGAGTTAGTTGTACCTAAGTCAATTCCAATAATTTTTCCCATAATTTATCTCCTATAGAATTGCAATATTTATAAAATAAAGCCACTTTTTTGCACAAGTTATGCATCAAGCTCGGCTTCTTCATCTCCACAAAAATTTTCTTCCGCTTTTGTTTTTGGCATATGAACCATAACTTTAGCATGACGAATTACTCGATCTTTTAACTTATATCCCTTCAGATAAACTTCTGCACAAACAGGTTCTACAACATCAAACGGAACACTCGACAATGCTTCATGAATATTCGGGTCAAAAGCATCTCCGACTTCGCAATAAGATGAAAGATCATATTTTGATTCTAAAAAACCCTTCATCTGCTTGTTAATCATTTTTATGCCATCAACAACCGCTTGTACATCCGTTGCTTCTTGAGCCGCAGCAAGGCCACGATCAAAATCGTCAAGAATCGCTACCAAATCCGTAAGAATCGCAGTATTTGCATAATCAAAAGCATCTTGCTTTTCTTTAATCATTCTTTTGCGATAATTGTCAAAATCTGCAACTTTGCGCAGATAATCATCTTTTAACTTTGCATTCTGCTTTTCAAGCTCATCGCACTTTTCCTCAAGAGAAAGCTCTTTTGCTTCTTCTTGAACAGGCTGTTCCGATTTTTTAGCTTTTTCTTCTGTTTCTACAGCAGTAGCCTGAACTGCTTCAAGTTCTTCATTTATCATTTCTTTACTTCTACTCATATACTGAAAATACTAAAAAAAACCGCTAATCGGCAAGAGTAAAACAACATTTTTTTTATTTTTTTCATTACAATAGAAATAAATGGAAAAAGAATCGCCAGATTAATCCCAAAATTTGTAGATTAAACATCTGTTTTATGTAATACTAGTCGCAAATCAACGCATTTACCGCAGATTCATAAAACTTAGTGCAGACAGCAAACCATTAAACTTTCCGCACAATTAAAAGCATTTCAAAACCATACTTCGGCTTGAAATATAAAGAGGCATCAATTATGAAATTAAATCCAATTATTAACAGCTTGCTTGAAACAGACCTTTATAAATTTTCCATGGGACAAGTCATTTATCATCAATTCCCGTCATATAAAACAAAATGGACTTTTAAATGCAGAAATAATGATGTTAAATTCACCCCTGAAATGATTCAGGAAATTAAAGCGCAAATAAAAAATTACTGCGACATACAATTCACAGAAGAAGAACTCGCTTATCTTTCAAAAATTGAATGGTTACACGAAGATTACGTTGACCTTCTTAGATTATGGAAACCGCGTTATGAAGAATTTGATATTTCAGACAAAGCAGAATGCGGTTTATCTTTAGAAGTTTCAGGCACATGGCTTAACACTTCGATGTATGAAATTCCGATTCTTGCAATTATTAACGAAGTTTATTTTAAGACAGCATATAAATACGAAGATTTAATTGAGCAATACAAAAAACGCTTAGACTCTAAAATCGAACATCTTATAGACGGAACGTATAACATCGGTCGATTTTCCGAATTTGGACTTCGCCGCCGTCTTTGTGCCGAAGCACAAGAACTTGCCGTTAAAAAACTTTGCGAAAATAATAAAAATTATAAAAACAGTTTTTGCGTGGGAACTTCAAATGTTTATCTTGCAAAGAAATACAATGTTACCCCGGTAGGAACAATGGCACATGAATTTATAATGTGCGTGGGTCAAGGGGACCCGATGTACAATCCGGCTTATTCAAACAAGCTTGCAATGGAATTTTGGACAAAAGAATACGGCGTATTAAACGGAACATATTTAACAGACACAATCGGCGAAGAAATGGCACATCTTGATATGGGTTACACATTCTCAATTTGTTTCAGCGGAGTACGCCATGATTCAGGCGATCCATACGAATGGGGCGAAGCATGGATTAAACATTACGAAAATTTTTACAACAAATACAAAGACGAAAGAGTCAATCCAAAAAATAAAACCCTTCTTTTCAGCGATGGTCTTGATTTTGAAAAAGCTTCTAAATTGTATGAAAAATTTAGCGATAGAATTAACGTTGTTTTTGGAATAGGCACATATATTTCAAATGATACCGATATAGAACCTCTAAATATTGTCATGAAAGTTTCAGAATGCAACGGACGACCGGTTGCAAAACTTTCAAACTCAGCTGGTAAAACAATGTGCGAAGACGAACAATATGTTGAATATCTTAAAAAAACAATCGACTGGAGAATTAACCATAAATGAACTTAAAAAACGAAGCTGTTTTTTGGATAAAAGAATATTTTGATAAAAACGGCAACGAAAACACAAAAGCTGTAATTGGAATCTCCGGCGGTAAAGATTCTTCTGTTGTTGCATCCCTTTGTTGCGCAGCACTCGGCAAAGACAGAGTAATCGGTGTGTTAATGCCAAATGGAATTCAAAAAGACATACAAGATGCAAAACGCATTTGTGAATTTCTCGGAATTAAAAACTACACAATAAATATTGCACAAGCTTATAAAGCAATTTCAACAGAAATTTCTGACAAACTGAATATTCAAAATATGCCCGAACAATTTACATCAAATATGCCTGCACGTCTTAGAATGGCAACTCTTTACGGAATTGCTGCTATTGAAAGCAATTGCCGTGTTTCATGCAACGGAAATTTAAGTGAACGCCTTACAGGCTTTTTTACACTTTGGGGAGATGGAGCGGGCGATTTTGCTCCGCTTGCAAATCTTTTTGTAAGTGAAGTTGTAAAACTCGGAGTTGAGCTTGGGCTGCCGGAAGATTTATGCACAAAAATACCGAGTGATGGTATGTGCGGCAAAACAGATGAAGACAAATACGGCTTTACTTACGATGAACTTGAAAAAGTTGTCTGTAATAAAGAACACGAAGTTGATAGCAAAAAAGTAAATCTTATAAAAACAAAACTTAAAAACATATCATTCAAGCGGAATCTATTAAACATTCCAAGTTTTGTACCTTCAAACAAAAAAGAACTTTTCGAATAAAAACAAATGAATCTTTAAGGTTTAAGTTTCGCATTTGGGTTGGCGTTAAAAATTTGGGATTAATCTGGCTAAATGCCGAAATTTGCACTTTAATCAGACGTCCTTGTCTGATTAAAGTGGCGAAGCGCAAACTCGCCGCTATCGGCTTGCACCTGCAACCTCACACAGATTCGGAAAATCTAATATTAATCAGCAGCACACACAACACGGAAGCCTACATCATAGTATGATTTACTTGCATTGGTGAATCTTGCCCACCCTACCTCACATAGACTAGATTTTCCGGACGGAGAACAAATACTGCCACCAACATGATAGCGGTCAAAACGACTGCGACGAGTATTCCAACACCATTCACATACATTACCGCTCATATCATACAGACCATAAGCATTGGGTTTTTCTGTGCTACAGAATGTGTTCTATCTGCGCTATTTTCAGCATACCAACAAACTTCATAAATATCATTACTTCCCGGATATGTGTGATTCTGTCCGCCATTTGCAGCATAATCATGTTCATCCCATGTCGGCAGTCTATATCCATTTGCTGATTTATTCCATTTTACATGTTCATCTATAGCATTGCCTTTATGTGGCGTATATCCCCACTTAGTAACATCTGTTGAGCCTTTCACAGAATATACAGGTGTTAAACCTTGCATTTCACTTAGCTTATTGCAGAAATAAATCGCATCATACCAACTTACTTGTTCAACAGGCAGTTTTTTTTCATCTTCTCCATTTAGCATTATAAAATCATCGCCATTTTTATACTTATACCTTTCAGAACCTGTTTTAAAAAAACTTGGATTTTCTCCCATTACTGATTCATAAAGCTCTTGTGTTACTTCTGTCTTTAACATTTTGTATCTTGTTCCAGGTATTTTTATCATTTCCTGACAAAAACACAGTGTTGTTATTATTAACAACAACACCAAGCTCAAAAAAAATCTCTTTTCCATTTTAACTCCCAATAATTAAAAAATAAGCATTAAGCAACCTGCTTTGATTTTTTGTAAAAAGCATCTCAAGGTATTCTTTCTGCAGATTATATTCTCTCTACCGCAGTAGTCACTCTTAACTTTTAATAAAAGTTTCATCATAGCAGCCATCAAAACATGACATATTTACCTTCATACTATAATACATCTTCAAAAAATTTGCATTTATATTTTGTGAAAAGCTGAAATTCTGCATAGTTTTCATCGTAATAAAACATTCCGTTATCATATGCTTCATAAAAATATCGAATTGCACCTGCAACCTCACACAGATTCGGAAAATCTAATATTAATCAGCATTACAACTATTGCATTTCACATACTTTTCAAGAATTTTCTTTTTTCATTCATTCTCTGTTAAAACCTTTTGCGCCTCGTTTCGCTATGTTTCTTTACAAGTTTTGAAACTGAGGTTTCGGATAAGCTAGTATTTGTCCAAATATTGTGTTATGTTTGTTCGTGCATATAATTCCTTTTATGATATGGTGTTGTGTTTTAACTAAATTATATCAGAAATCACAGACTTTAAATAACACCCAAGTTATTTTGAACAGCAGTGGAAAATTTTCATAAATTTAATGCGATTATAATAAAATTAAAAACAGACTATTGAAAAGTTTACTCGTTTTCGATACACTTCAAAAAACTGTTATTTGTGCAGAAGTTTAATGCAATAGCTTATGATATTAAACTTGACAGCAATTCCTTTTTTCGAATAACGCATTGATTTCCAGATATTGTTATAAAAACATTGCGGAAGAAAATTTACTAACAAAATAGGAAAATCATCTAGATTGCTCTTATTAAAGTGCGTTAGTTACAATTGGAATTTCTTTTTATTAATAAAGTTTTGCAGATATTTCTGCATAAAAATATTTGAGAGGTATTAGCAATATGGATATTTCCAAAATGAGGAATATCGGTATCAGTGCTCACATTGACTCGGGGAAAACAACCTTGTCAGAACGCATTCTTTTTTATTGCGACAAAATTCACACTATCCATGAAGTTCGCGGTAAAGACGGTGTGGGTGCTGTAATGGACAACATGGAACTGGAACGCGAACGCGGTATTACTATCCAGTCGGCATCGACACAGGTTAAGTGGAAAGACCACACATTCAATGTTATTGATACTCCAGGTCACGTTGACTTCACAGTTGAAGTAGAACGTTCTTTGCGTGTCCTTGACGGCGCAATTCTTGTTTTGTGTTCAGTAGGCGGCGTTCAGTCGCAATCAATTACTGTAGACCGACAGCTTAAACGATATCATGTTCCGCGCATTGCATTTGTAAACAAATGCGACCGTACAGGCGCAAACCCATTTAAGGTTTGTATGCAGCTTCGCGAAAAATTAGGATTGAATTCTCACATGATGGAGATTCCAATCGGTCTTGAAGACAAGCTCGAAGGTGTTGTTGATCTTGTTTCAATGAAAGCAATTTACTTTGAAGGTGAATCAGGCACAGAGCTTAGATATGCAGAAATTCCTGCACATCTAAAAGCTGATGCAGACAAATATCGTGAACAGCTTCTTGACGCAGCATCTATGTTCAGCGATGAACTTATGGAAGCAATGCTTGAAGATGCGGTAACAGAAGATATGATTAACGCCGCAATCCGAAAAGGAACTCTTGCAGAACAATTTGTTCCGGTTTTCTTAGGCTCTGCTTACAAAAACAAAGGTATTCAGCCATTGCTTGACGGCGTTGTTAAATTTTTGCCGAATCCGACAGAAGTTAAAAACTATGCACTTGACCTTGACAAAAACGAAGAGAGAGTTGAACTCACTTGCGATGCTAGTGCTCCTTGTGTTTCGCTCGGTTTTAAGCTTGAAGACGGTCAGTATGGTCAGCTTACATATGTTCGTGTTTATCAGGGAACAATCAAAAAAGGCGAAGAACTTTACAACACGCGCTCACGCAAAAAGTTCAAAGTCGGACGCCTTGTGCGCATGAGTTCTGCGACAATGGAAGATATTAACGAAGGCGTTCCGGGTGATATTGTTGCTCTGTTCGGTATTGATTGTGCTTCAGGCGATACATTCTGTGGCGGTGGATTGAACTATGCAATGACATCTATGTTTGTTCCAAACCCTGTTATTTCTTTGTCAATTACACCAAAAGATAAAAAAGCAGCAGATCAGATGGCAAAAGCACTCAATCGCTTTACAAGAGAAGACCCGACATTCCAAACATATGTTGATCCTGAATCAAATCAGACAATTATTAAAGGAATGGGCGAGCTTCACCTTGATGTTTATGTTGAGCGTATGCGTCGTGAATATAAATGTGATGTTGAAACAGGTATGCCGCAAGTTGCATATCGCGAAACAATTACACAGCAAGCTGATTTCAACTACACCCACAAAAAACAAACCGGTGGTTCTGGTCAATACGGACGTGTTGCAGGTTTTATGGAACCAATTGCAGACAAAGATTACGAGTTTGTTGACAATATTAAAGGCGGTACAATTCCAAACGAATATATTCCATCTTGCGACAAAGGTTTCCGTGCATCGCTACACAAAGGCTCTTTGATTGGATTCCCTATTGTTGGTGTTAAATGCACAATCAATGATGGTCAGTATCACCCTGTTGACTCTTCAGACATTGCTTTCCAGCTTGCAGCTCAAGGTGCATTCCGCGAAGCTTATGCAAAAGCAAGGCCATGTATCATGGAACCAATTATGAAAGTAACTATTGAAGGTCCAACGGAATTCCAAGGAAATATTTTTGGTGCAATTAATCAAAGACGTGGTATAATCGTTTCATCAACTGAAGATGGAAACTTTTCTCGTGTTGAATCAGAAGTTCCACTTAGCGAAATGTTCGGGTTCTCTACAATTTTGCGTTCTCTTACTCAAGGAAAAGCAGAATTCTCAATGGAATTCGAAAAATATGGAAAAGTTCCGAATGCAATTTCTGAAACACTGATTGCAGATTATCAGGAAAAGAAACGCAAGGAACAGCAGAGTAAATAAGGAGCAACCAATGGTAAAACAGGAGCTTATTGACCGCAGTCCGGTTCGCTTTTTTGAAAAAGCACTAAACGGCGGCATTAAACCCGGAGAAATCGGAGTTCTTGCGTCTAAAAAAGGCGTAGGAAAAACATCGGTACTCGTTCAGCTTGGTCTTGATGGTCTTCTTCAAGGCAAACAAGTTGTACACGTTTCTTTTGATCAGCATACATCTTACACAATGTCTTGGTATGAAGATATTTTCATTGAAATGTCTAAGAAAAAGAAACTTGAAAAAGCTATTGATGTAAAAGACGATATTATCAAAAACCGTACTGTTTTGAATTTCAATCAATATTCTGTATCAACAACGCAGATTATTACAACATTAACAGCTCTCTCTCAAGGCGGCATAAAAACCGATTATTTGATTATTGACGGACTTGATTTTTCCAAAAGAACAAAAGCTGATTTTGAATCAATCAAAGAATATGCAACAAAAGAAAATGTAGTTGTATGGTACAGCTACAACACGGAAGGAACAGACCTTAAATCTATTCTTTCGGACGATTTTCTTCCTTTATTTGATGCTGTTGTCTTTTTTGAACCAAAAGCAGACAGCACACAGCTTAAAATCTTGAAAGTAAGAAATGAAACACCAAATAATGTAAATCTTAAACTTGATTCAAAGACTTTACTTATTGCCGAGAAATAAGTTTTGACCTAGTTTATTTATAACGCCCTCCTTATCTGGAGGGCGTTATGCTTATAAATGGTTATGTTAAAAGGTATTGCATGAAAATCGAAACAAATTTTTTTAATGCTAGAAACTTGCAAGTCGCTATCAGATTCGTCGGCAACTACACTCTTTAGGGAATTTCACCCCAGCATTAGAACATGCCCGTCATACCACCAGCCTTCAAGTTTTTGCTCCGCAAAAACTTGGCGTTTTGCCAGTTGTTCTCCAAATCGTAGCTCCAATCCCAATTGCAAAACGCCCCCTGTACAAATCCGCACTGCAAGGAGGCAGTGGCAGTTTAATTAGACAAGGAC
>JAAYQG010000027.1 GCA_012519415.1 Treponema sp.
TGACTGGAGTTACAGTTGCTCAGTCTGAAAAGCGACGTAAAAAACGCAGACGTGAAAAAACAGGAGACAAAGATGGATATAATTAAGACTATCGAAGCTGCTCAAACAAGAGATGATATTGATCAATTCAAAATCGGCGACACTATAAAAGTGTTTTTCAAAATTATTGAAGGCAAAACAGAACGCATTCAAGTTTATGAAGGTTTAGTAATTTGTATGAAAGGCGCAGGCATTTCAAAAACATTTACTGTTAGAAAAAATTCTTACGGTGTTGGTGTTGAACGTGTTTTTCCGTTTAATTCACCACGCATTGCAAAAGTAGAAGTTGTGCGACCTGGTAAAGTTCGTCGTTCTAAACTTTATTACATCCGCGATAAGATTGGTAAAGCTGCAAAAATCAAAGAGCTTATTACAAAAAAAAGCTAACGGATTTTATCGGTTGTTTTGTATTTGTGGAAAAATTTCGTAATGAATAATCTTTCTGCACATGCAGTTACACACATTTCTTTAGGCAAAGCCGCTCTTTCTTCAACAAATGTTTTGAAGGATGGCGGCTTTGTTTTTGTTAGGGTTTTAGGCGAAAAAGCCGGCGGTAAAATGCTTGTTTCTTTTGCAGGCAATGTATTTGAAGCCAGCACAAAATATGCTACCAACAATGAAATCTTAAAAACAGGCACTTCTTTTAAAGCTCAAATTAAAATATCAAACGGAAATATTAATCTTATACCAGTAAAAAATGAATTAGCGGAATTTTCACAAATCGCTGCAAAAGATGCTGCACTTTATGCTTCGATGTGTTCAGCATTAAATCTTGTGCAAGATGAAACATCACTAAAACTTTTGCAGTTTATGCGTGAAAATTTTGTTTATTTTACAAAACAGGAACTTAGATTATTACAGAAAAAATCTAAAAAATATGGAAACAAAGCCGGAAAAATGACGGAAATAGTTGCGTTACTAAAATCAAAAGGAATCGAGCCTGATGATGAAGCTATAAGCAAACTTTTGTCAATTTTAGAAAGTGAAAATAATTCAGCTTCAATAATAAATAAAAAAATTAAATCTAAGACTGGAACTTTTTTAGATATCATATATAATAATCCTGAAGCTGCATTAAATGCAAAAAAAGGATTATTGACATTATCCAATCATTTAGGCAATCAAAATTCACATTGGATTATTTTGCCGTTTGAAACTATGCTGAAAAGCACATTATGGACTGGAACTTTACGCATTCTTTTGGATAAATCAATTCATTCTGTTAAAAAGCTTTACATTAGTGCTAAAAATAACGAAAAGTCCTTGATTTTTGAATTTTTTCAGCCGAAACATATACATAAGGCTTTTGAGATTCGTTATGCTATCATGCCGGAAGTTTCAAAAAACGAGGTGGAACGTTTTACTGATGTTCTTAAAGACATTTTTGCTGCGGGAGGGCGCAGCGTGGAAATTGTTTATAATCAAGAACTTCAAAATGAATATTTCGTTGATAGCAGGTTGTTCATAAAAGGAGCGGATGAGCGAGCATGAGTAAAAAAACTGCTATAGCACTTTCTTATCCGGACGGCGCTGAAGCTCCTTTTATTGTTGCTAAGGGAAAAGGTAGCTATGCTGAACGAATTCTTGAAATTGCTAGAGAAAATTCTGTTTATGTAGTGAAAGATGATTTGACAGCAGGAATTCTTTCATTGTATGAAATTGGCGAATATATTCCGCCCGAAACATACGAAGTTATTGCAGGAATTTTTGCATTTCTGCTCAGGATGCGTGATGAATAAAATTAACAGTGATTTACTTGAACTTGGAATGAAATTTTCAGCCCCTGTGTTTTTTGATGACGGGAAACATATGTTTCTTGCTGAAAAAAAACCGATTCGTAAATTTCATCTTGAAACATTGCAACGTTGGCATATTCCTTATGTTATTACATATGGGCGTTTGCTTCCAAAAGCTTCTATTGATTTAGATGAACTTTTAGGTTCTCCTGAAGAACTCGAAGAGCTGGAAACAGAGGAAACAACATCTTCAGGTGCTTATGCAATTTCTTCTTCTGAAGATGAAGATGATTTATCAGAAACTTATGTTGGTCCAATTGATGAAAACCCGTTGTTTATAAATTATTGTGAGTTAATTTCAGCAATGGGAATGGTTATAGAATCGATTCGTGCAAATTCTTCCGCTGATATTGCTCAGTATATTGAAAGTATTTCTGAGCAGTTATATAAATTGATAGAAAAAAATGCCAGCTTTGTTACTGGTTTCCTTCTTATGGGAGAAGCCAAAAAACATGATTTTGCACAGGCGGCTATTGATTCTGCAATATTAACGTATTTAATTTCAAAAAAAATGGGACTTTCTCCAAAAAAAATAAAACTTTTTGTAACCGGAGCACTTGTTCATGATATTGGAATGTTTTTATTGCCTGAATCTTTAATTACAAAAAAAACATCTCTGCTTCCAGAAGAATTTTCAAAGCTTAAAATGCACACAATTGAAGGTGCAAGATTGGCAAGTTCATTGCTCCATTCTCCAACAGAAGTAACAAATATGATAAGTCAACATCATGAACGTTGGAATGGTGAAGGTTATCCAAGAGGACTCAAAGGTGATGAAATCAGTCTTGGAGCTACAATTCTTGCGGTAACTGATGCATTTGAAGCGATGATTACAGAAAAAGCTTACAGAACATCAATGCTCGGTTATGAAGCTATGAAAGTGCTTATAAGCGATAATGGAAGACATTTTTCACCTGAAATAGTAAGAGCTTTTATACAATGTATGGGTGTTTATCCTATCGGTTCTCTTGTTCTGTTAAGCGATTCTTCAATAGCTCGCGTTGTTCAAGGAAATGATGCTTCTCCCTTAAGACCGGACATACGAATACTTGTTTCTGCTTCAGGTGAAAAATTCTTGAATAATACAGGTGCTGTTCTGAAACTTGAGGGTATGCGCAAGTTATTCATTGTGCGTGCATTAGATTCAAAAGACCTACATGGAAAGTTCGATTAATAAAAAAATCGGAAATAATGGAGAAGAGCGTGCTTCAATTTTTTTGGAGAACGCCGGATATAAAGTTCTTGAACGAAATTATCGCTCAAGATATGGCGAAATAGATATAATTGTCTGCAAAAATGAAACAGTCGTTTTTGTTGAAGTGAAAACATGGCCGAGAAGCGACTTTTTTAGTCTTGCTCAAGCTGTAGATTACCGAAAACAAAAAAGAATAATCAAAACGGCTAAATGTTTCCTTGCAGAACATCGACAATATAAAGAGTGCTATGTGAGGTTTGATTTGATTGCTCTTGATATATCAGGGCATGATAAGATTTTCCACATAGAGAATGCGTTTTCGGAGATCTTATGAGTTCTGTATCAAAAAAAGCTGCTGCGAAAGCAGAGCGTTCAGCGCGTGTCGCAGAATTACAAACAAAAATTCACGATAAGGCTTACATAGACGGTGCTATTCAACGTATTGCGCAGGTTTTGAGCAACAGTCTCGTGGTAGACAAAAAAATGACACAAGGACATAGTTTTTATGGCACAAGATAATTCTAACAATCATTATGGAAAGTCATATTCCGGACGGCATTTTAACCAAAACAAAAAAAAAGTAAAAGAACAAGGTCATTTTAACAATAAACGCGATAATAACAAAAATAACGAACAAAAATCTTACAAAACATTAAAAGATTCTTCGATTGAGTCGCCAAAACTTGATACGCCAAACTGTGCATTTTGTGGTGAACCTATTTATGATTTGCCTTCTGCAATGTGCGATAAAGATACACTTTCTCCAATTCATTTTGATTGTGTTTTGCAAAGACTTAATGATTCAGAAAATCTCAAAGAAAATGAAAAAATCACTTATATAGGGCAGGGAAGATTTGCAGTTGCATATTTTGAAAATCCACATGATTTACGTCATTTCAAAATACAGAGAATAATTGAATGGGAAGATCAAGAAAAAAAAGCCGAATGGAGAGATGAAATCGCTTTGAAATTTAGCCGGACTAAATAATGGCGTTTTGCGTTTGGGATTGAGCTACAAATTTGGGATTAATCTAGCAAAACGCCAAGTTTTTGCGGTGCAAAAACTTGAGGCTTATGTGTTGGTTGGGTTTAATCTAAAATTTAGGGATTAATCTAGCAAAACGCTGCTTATGTGTTGGCTGGGTTTAATCTAAAATTTGGGGACTAATCTAGCAAAACGCCGAAGTTGCACTTTAATCAGACGTCCTTGTCTGATTAAAGTGCCGAGTTTTGCTTCACAAAACTCGTCGCTTGTGCACTGCGTCCTTGCAGTGCGGTTTTGTGTCGGGAGGGTTTTGCGTTTGGGATTGAGCTACAATTTGGGATTAATCTAGCAAAACCCGTAGTTTTCTGTGTTTGTTTGTGTTTTTAGATATGTTTAACGTTATTTTGAATAACTATAAAGTGAAATAAAATATGTGCCGGAAACCAGAATCGAACTGGCACGACCTTTTTACGGTCGAGGGATTTTAAGTCCCTTGTGTCTACCTATTCCACCATTCCGGCACGATTAAAAGATGTTTAATATAATATAAAACTGCAAAGGTTTGGTCAAGATATGTTTACAGATACTCACTGTCATTTATCAATTATGAAAAAACGTGGGATTGATATAAAAACTTTTTTTGCTGATTTTTTAAAAATTGAAGAAGGTTGCGCAGATTCCTTTTTAATTGATATTGGAACAAAATCTGAAGATTTACATGAACGTATAAAACTATGTGATTATGCAAAAGAAATTGCAGAAAACTGTGATTTTTTGAAGTTTTCAGCTGGAATATGGCCGTCAAAAAAAGAGGTAGAAAATCGTTTTGATGAAATTGAAAAATTAAAAAAAGTAATTGAACAATTTTCACTACACGGAAGAAAAGAGCTTTGTGCAATAGGCGAATGCGGTTTTGACAGGCGAGAAAATCCTTTAGAATTAGGAAAAAAACATTTATCTAACGAAGAAGAACTTTTCTCTATGCAAATTGAAATTGCAAAAAAAAATAATTTATCGCTTATTGTTCATTCACGAGATGCATTTGCAGAAACATATGGAGTTATTAAAAATGGGAAACATGATAAAGTTGTAATCCATTGTTTTTCTTACGATAAAAAATCATTAAAATTGTTTCTTGATTTAGGTTGTTACATCTCTTTTTCCGGTGCTATAACATATGGCAATAAAACGCAAAAAGAAATAAATTGCGAGCTTTTAAGATATATGCCTAAAGATATGATTTTACTTGAAACAGATGCGCCATATTTAGCACCAATGCCTTTAAGGGGAACTATAAATACGCCACTGCTAATTAAGCATACATATCAATTTGTTGCAAAAAGTATCAATGTTTCAGATAATTCACTTGCAGAAATAATAAAAGATAATGCAAATAAGTTTTTTAATATTAAATCTTAATGTTACAAAAAATGTTAAATAGTAAAAAAAACTGAATTATTGTAGCGTTTTTTTTTAAAGCTGTGTATACTTATTTATATGGAATACACCGAACGTACAAAAAGATATTTAGAGGAATTATGCACTGCGTTGACTATTATTAAAACGCCGGAGCATATGCAGGATTTTCTTGAGTGCTTGCTAACTGAAGCAGAAGTGGTTGATATTGCAAATCGATGGCTTTTAGTGCGCGAAATCGATCGTGGTGCTACACAAAGAGAGATTGCTAAAAACTACAGTATGAGCCTTTGTAAAATTACTCGCGGTTCTCGTGAGCTTAAAAAAGAAAACAGCGCATTTAAAAAAGTCCTTGAAGATTTTAAAGCATCTCAATCAGAGTAGAGTATTTTCTCTGAATAAAAATGCCCCTTTCAAAGAGTGGCATTTTTATTCATGCAGAAAGTTCAGTATGAAATTATTCGATTATTTTAATAATTGAACAATTTCATTTGATCGATTAAATTTTTTTGCTATATCTGCGGCAGTTTCACCTTTTTTATTTTTAGCATTTTTATTTGCATCATATTGCATTAAAACAGATAATACATTTGAATTTGCGCATTGTGCAGCATAGTGAAGAACACTGTTTCCATTTGAATCTGTTTTGTTTTGATTTGCTTTAAGAATATCAATAAGAACAGATGGATTGTCTGAAATTGAAGTTGTAATTGTATTTTTACCTGTAGAATCAAGTGTAAATACATCTGCTCCGCAAGCAAGCATATATTGAACAACATCATTCATACCTGCAGAAACAGCAAGTTGAATTGGTGTTTTTCCAAGATTGTTTTTTGCATTCAGATTATAGCCGCGTTTTATAAGAAATTCAAAAACTGAAATTGGTGCATTTTCAATTACAGCTATGTGAATCGGAGAGTTATTATTAATATCTACAATGTTGAGATTTGTGCCGAGAGTTGTTTGAAGCAGTTTTTCGTCTTTTCTGATTATAATTCCAAACGGAGTTTTCCCGTGCAAATCTGTAGAAAGAGGACTTGTTCCTGTTTTTTGCATTATACTAATAAGTTCTTCAAGTTCTGTTGTTGTAGCCTCATGAAAAGCATTTCTTCCGTAAATATCAACGATTGTAGGGTCGGCACCTTTTTGCAAAAGAATTGTTGCAGCTACAGGATTTTTACATTGGATTGCATCCATTAAAACGCTTTTTCCTATTACATCTTGAGAATTTACATTTGCGCCTTTTGAAATAAGCTGTTTCATTATTTCAATGCGATTTTGTCTAGCTGCTTCTGCCAAAGGTGTTTTTCCTGCTTGATTTTTGGCATTGACATCATATCCGGCTGCAAGAAGTTTTGTACAACTTTTATTAGCTGCCCATCTTGCACAAGAATGAAGAGCTGTATTTCCTTGATTATCTGTTATATTTTTGATTGCACCGGCTTTGATAAGTTGCTGAATTCCTTGATAGTTGTCAGATTTTGTGGCACTAAAAAGTGCAGTTTCTCCATAACAGTTTGCAACATCAACTGCTATGCCAGCATCTAAAAGATAGCGCACGCAGCCTGATGTTGCCTTATGTTCCAGTGCAACATGCAAAGGTGTGTTTCCATAAGGATCAGTAACTTTAAGATTAGATGCGTTTACAAGAATTTTTAGAATATTTCCATCTCTAAAGCAACGTGTAAGCGGAGTTTTGCCATTTATATCTGATGCAAAAATATCAGCACCATGTGTCGAATATATTTTGATATGTTCTATATTTTTTGAAGAAACAGCTTCTGCAAGGGGAGTTAATCCTTTTTGATTTTTTGCATTAATTTTTGCTCCTGCATTTATAAGGCGTATAACGTGTCCGCTTGACATTGAACCCATTGTAGCAATATGAAGTCCATTATCTCCAAAAATATCTTGAACAGATGCATCTGCATTATTTTCCAGCAACAGTGAATATATTTCATCTTGAGCTTCTTTTGGTGCTGTAATTAACAGCGGCGTTTTTAGCGTTGAATCACATGAATTAACATCTGCACCTTTTTGAATTAACAGTTTTGCATGGTTTATTCTGCCATAACGGACTGCAAGATGAAGAGGTGTTGCGCCTGAAATATCTTGTGCATCAAGAAGAGATCCGCAAGATATAAGATATTCAGTAATACCATAATGATTTTTTACAATTGAAAGATGAAGTGCTGTTTGGTTATCTTCAAAAATTTGACGAGCATTTCTAGTTTTTACTGTATTTTCAAAATATTCAAAATCTCCTCTAATCGGAGAAACATCGGCAAGAATAAGAGCTGCGGCAATTGTTGCACTTATATTGCTTTGTGTATTTAAATATGCTAATGCAAGCGGTGTTAAGCCGTTGTTATCTCTTATGTCAAGATTAAGTTCTCGCTCGATACATAAAGTTATTCCGTCAATATCATCTTTTTTGACAAAATGGTGAACTATATTTTGACCGCGAATATCTCTAATTTCTCCCACCGGCTGAATAATAAATACAGGATAAAAACTTTTATCTTTTTCTATTCCTGCAAAAAAGGCCATTTGATCTTCTGTATTTTTTGCAAAATAATTTGCACCGCCATCAATTAAAGCTTGAGCGGCTGCAACAGAAAAATAGCGAATAGCTGTGAAAATAGGTGTATCGCCAAGATTGTTTTTTTGTTCAGTATCTGCGCCTCTTGCAATAAGCCATGTTACAAGTTCAGCATTATTTGCTTGTGCGGCTGCATGAAGAGAACTGTACCCGTTTGAATCTGTTTGATTATATGTTTTTGTTCGTTGAAGTTCTGTTTTTGCTTCTTCTATTTTACCATTAAGAATTAATGAAATTACATTCCAGCTACTTGAAAGTGCTTTCGAATTCTGTTGGTTTATTTCTTCTTTTGTATTTGGCGTAGGTTCTAATTGCAAGTATAAATCTTCATTAGAATTTGAAGATTCATCATCATAGTAAAAATCGTCCTCGTCTTCTTCATAATAAAAATCATCATCGTTAGAAGAGTCATCAGATGAAAAATTATCTGGAATTTGCGTATCTGTAGTTTTTTTTGCAATGGGTGTTCCATGCAAAGTTGGTGCAGGGTGACTATCATCTTCTTTTGGCGGCGGCGGAGCAGGTTCTTCCGGAACTTTTTCGGGAACATCTCCTATTCCTATAATTCCACTTGCAACAGCTGCTATTGCTGTAGGTGCTAAAACTCCTGCAACTGCGGCCGAAACACAAGATGAAAACATTGAAATAATAAGAACTGAAGTAGTTATTATGATAAAAAATCGGCGTTTTTTCATTTATGAAATCCTTATGTCAAACTATTTTGACTTGTTTAGAAACATTAAAATCTCTAAAATATAGTTGCGTTTTTTAGACAATTATGTACTGAAAAACGGCTGTATTTGAATTTGCTTACAATTCAAGCCTTTCGTTTGAATATCGGCGACAAATATAATAGTCTTTAGAAAAGCATAGTTTAAAATTAATTATATATAGCAACTTGCGATAATTTATTGTATGCTGAAGTGATTTTAACTGCCAAAAATGTGCGAAAATTAGCGGTAGAAGGTATGTTCATTAAAATCCATTCCGCTGCTTTCGGAGAGTTGCATTTTTGAAAAATCATAATTGAAATGAGGTTTATAAATTGAATGACGAATCGAATGAGTTAGCTCATCAGCCTGAAAAAAAAGATATTTTTGATAAAATTATGCATTTGCCATTATTAAATATATTTGAGCCTTTTTATAAAAAATATAAAGAAACATTGCTTTATTTATTTTTTGGCGGAACAGCATTTTTTTTGAATATAGGGCTTTTTGCTGCAATAAATTATTGCTTTCATATAAACGAACTTGTAAATAATATAATTTGTTGGATTATTTGTGTTTTTTATCAATATTTTACTAACAAAACATGGGTTTTTGATGGTCATGTAGATACAATCGGTGCTCTTATAAAACAAATACTTAGTTTTTTTGGAGGCAGGCTTTTTACGCTTTTTATTGAAGAAGTTATAATAGCAATTTTTATTACATGGCTTGGATTCAATACAATGATTGTAAAACTTGTAGCGCAAATTATTGTAATCATTTTAAATTATGTGATAAGTAAATTAGTTGTGTTCAAAAAACCGACATAAGCTTTAGCCGGAAAACTTTTGAAGTTGTTATCCCACAAGAAAATTAATGATGAATAACTTAACAGAATACGCAGGATATTTAGGAAATGAAACTTATCATAAGACTACAGATTGATTGTTCTAATAATCCTGTAAAGTTGGAAGAAAAATCTTTGTGCACTATTAGGTGCAAAAAAATAAAAAAGGTCGGTTAAACTTTAAGTAAAACCGACCAAATTATAAAACCTAACTAAAATTATTTAGCAACAGCTTTTTTCTTTGCGTCAACTTCAAGTTGATGCTTTGTAGTATCGAACTTGTAAAGCTCATCAAAACCAAAGCCTTTAACTTCTTTGGTCATATCGTCCCACATTTTATCGAATTCTGCATCGTTTTTAGCGAAAATCATGCGCCAAGAAGCATCACAAACTGCTTGATTTACACTGTTGCGAATAACAGAAATATCAGGGCTGTCAGAAGGAAGGTTTACAGAAACAGACGGACTTACTACAAGCTTGTTGTTTTTAAGCATCCAGTCTGTAGGATTTTTGGCATCGTATTTCTTTTCCCAATCTTTTCGCATTTGTGTCATGCTTTTTTCTTTATACGAAGCCCAGTACTGCGGCGAATAAATTTCGCCGGTGAGCGGATTTGTGCATTCGGATTTACAAATCCACTGGTTTATGGCGTTGTTGCCGTCGCTGTAGCCGCCTCCACCGTATTCTGCCGGAACCGGAAGATTATCCATCAAGGCGTTATCGTTCAGCAATTCATATTTGCCATTTGCCATTTTTTGATAGTTGAATCCTTCAATTCCTATATGCTGGAATTCACATCCTTCAGGTGAAGCATACCAGTCCAAAAAGTCCATAATTCTTTCATATTTAGCACTATCAACTTTTGAACCGACACCAAATACACGACCTGTTCCAAAATAAGCGTCAGAATCTGTATAATAATTTTGATCCATTACAGGAATAAAACAGAATGCTGTTCCGTCTTGGTAGCGTGCTGTTGTGTTCCAAAAGCCTATTTCCCATGTGTACCAGATAAAGTCTACTTGTCCGTTAGAAATTTTAGCACAGACAGAACTCCAATCTTGTGTTCCTGAATCAGGGTCAACAACACCCATTCTTTTTGCTTTGTTTAAAAATTTGAGTATTTTATAGTATGAGCCAGATTTTTCAGTAAGGGGATAGAATGTTCCGTTAGGAGTAAGTACAGCAGAACCTTTAATTTTATCGCCATACCAAGTTGTAAGTTGAACAACGTTTGCAATGCCGATCATGCCGTCTCCGCCGTCCCAATCAGGCCATAGAGAAAGTGGATATGCAGGGTCTCCTTTTTCGTTCGTTGGGTGAACTTTTCTAAGTTCTACAAACGCATCCAAAAGATCGTCAAGATTTTTAAGCTCCGGAGCACCAATTTTATTGTAAAGATCCCAACGAAGTTGAGGAAGAGAATAAATTCTCTCTTGTGTAACTGAAGTAGGAGAGGTATCCATCATTTCTGCCGGAATACCGAAATATCTTCCTGCGCTATTATTTGACAAAGCAGAGTTAAAAGTTTTAATTTGTTTGTCAAATTTCATAAGGTTCTTTGAAGTTGTAACTCTATCAGTTATATCTTTTATCAATCCGGCTTCAAGACAATCGTTGAATTGAGTTGCTTCAAGAATAACAATGTCGCCTAAATTTCCAGAGCTTGCACGTGTCTGAAAAATTGTATCGCCCGCAACTTGTGGAGCAATAATGTTTAGCTCAATGTTAAATCTGTCTTTTACAACTTTAGCGAACCAACCGGTTTGCATACCTTGATAGTTAGCTGCAACATCATAAATTTCAAAAGTCATAGGCTTTGAAATATCGCCGTCATTTGAACCCTTTGAGTCCTTTCCGCAACTGCATAATAAAACAACAGCAACGACCGTTAATGTGATAATAGAAAAAATTTTTCTTTTTTTCACTTCATTTCCTCCTTAAATCTTTATGTAATTCAAATCGAAAATTCGATTTGTAATTACCCCTTTACAGCACCAATCATAATTCCTTTTGTAAAATAACGCTGAAAAATCGGATATACACAAATTATTGGGAGTACAACAATTACAGAAACTGTCATTCTTATCGATGTTGCAGTTTGTGCGTGTGCAAGACTTGCAACTATTGCCGCTGCAGACGAGCTGTTATTTACAAGTGATTTAAGAGAACTTGCTTGGTTTATATATTGATATAGAGTAAATTGAAGAGTATATAATTTTGGGTCTGTTACCAAAAGCAAAGTATCTTGAAATGAGTTCCACTGTGCTACAGAAGCAAAAATTGCAACAGTTGCAATAATCGGTTTTATTACTGGAACAATAATACTAAAGAAAATCCTCAAAGTTTTTGCGCCGTCAATTAAAGCCGCTTCTTCAAGTTCTTTAGGAATGCTTTCTACAAACGTTTTGCACAAAACGATATAAAACGGCTGAACGGCAACCGGAAAAATGTATCCCCAAAAATTGTTTGTAAGATGAAGATTGCGCATTGTTATAAACCAAGGAATAATTCCTGCATTAAAATACATTGTCGCAACAGCATATCTATACCAAAATTTTCGTTTCCACAATGTTTCTTTTGTAAACATATATCCCAAAAAAGCGGCAACAACAACAGTAAGAGCTGTGCCGATTACCGTCCGAAGTATTGAAATTTTAAATGCGGAAAGTAATCCGCTTATTTTTATTACTTGTGCATAGTTATTAAGATGAAAGCCCAATGGAATAATGAGAACTTTTCCGCGCTCACTTAAATCATTTGCACTAAGTGAATTAATAAAAATATAATAGAAAGGATATACACAAACAAAAGCAAAAAATGTATAAACAATATAAGTTACAACACTTATGATACGATCTTCAGGTGTTATCTTTTTTAAACTCATTTTAATCTCCAATCAATAATAGTTTGCAACGCAAACTTGTCGATGAGTAGCGAGGCGCAATATTAGTCGAGCTACTTATCAAACCTCCATAAACCCATTTTATATAAGGCTTTCGCCGCGTATCTTTTTAGAGGCCCAGTTAGTAACAGCGAGAAGAATAATGCTTACAAAAGTTTTTAGAATACTTATTGCAGTTGAAAGTGAATAACCGCCGCTACCCATTGCAAGGTTGTATACATATAAATCAAGAACTTCAATTTTTGTTTTATTGAATGAATTTGCAAATACAAAATATTGCTCCATTCCATTTGAAAGAAAATTCGCAAGGCTTAACATTACAAGAACAAAATATGTTGGAAGAATACATGGAATTGTAATGTGCCAAATGCACTGCATTCGCGAAGCTCCATCTATTTTTGCGGCTTCCATAAGTTCGCCGTCAATTCCGGTAATTGCAGCAATATACATAATTGCAGCCCAGCCTGCGTTTTTCCATGTAAGCCATAGCCATTGCTTAAACCAGATGCGCTCAGACGACTGTAAAAACATAATCGGCTCTGTTGTAATTTCAAGATTCATAAGAATACTGTTTATAGCACCTGTGCTGCTAAAAATGCTGAATGCAATCGAATATACAAGAACCCAACTGATAAAGTTTGGCAAAGTCGTTACAGTTTGAACAAATTTCTTAAAACGGACCGATTTAATTTCGTTCAAAAATACCGCAAAAATCATTGGAAACCATGAAAACAAAAGACTCAATCCGCTCATGGCAAATGTATTTGTAAGAACTTGCAAAAGTTTTTTGATTTTTATAGGGTTTTCTACCATAGAAACAAACCATTTAAATCCTACAAATTTTTCCCACGAAAGCGGAAATGGCGGTTTGTAATCAAAGAAAGCATAAATCCAGCCATAAAGTGGATAGTATGAAAAAACTGCTATTAAAATAAGAAACGGCAGAACAAGAAGAAAATCAGATATTGAGTTTTTCTGTTTTACGTTTTTTATAATTTTCATAATACTCCAATAATTAAGTTAAACGTTTAACCTAATTGATTTAAAAAAAACTTTTACAAAATTCATCCATTCAAAGGAAAATCTTGCTCATTCAAATATTGAATTTTATTTTCAGTCTAAGACATGAAAATAAATACGATGATTAAAAACCACGTATAGCTAAAAGATTAAATTGAAGTAATATTGTAAAAGGTTTAATATGATAAACTATAACATGGAGTTTTTATTCTGTCAAAATTTTTTTAGTAAGCATTAAAATATAATTCTCCAAAAACTGAGCACTGAAAAATATGCACAAGCCGACTTTGACGTTTCGTTATAAGATGCTAAAAACGCTGCAGCGTTGTTACTTTTTTTATCCGCTATACATCTTGATTGTTCACATTAATTCCTTGAACAACATTAATTTTGTGTTCATTGACATTTAGAAAATTTATTGTTATGTTGTCTTCCATGAAACTTCTTTGCGTAGTTGTTTTTGTCGGGCAATAGCGCAGCTGGTTAGCGTACAAGTCTGGGGGACTTGGGGTCGCGGATTCGAATTCCGCTTGCCCGACAAAGACAATTATGCAATTGTTTCTTTTGCGTTTATGTTTGTAACTCTTTGTCTAAATCCAACAATACAAAAAACACTTGTTTTTGAAAAATTCCACCATGCTGAAGTAAATCGAGCTAAAGAATCATTTACAGATATTTCCGGAAAAGGCGTTAATGTAAGTCGTGTATTGGCTCAGTTAAAAAAGCCTGTTCTTCATATTACTCAACTTACAAAAGAAGAAAAATCATTCTTCAAGCGGGAGCTTAAAAAACAGAAAATAGAACTTTTTTCGATTAAGACTGCTGCAAAAGCAAGAATATGCACCACAATAATAGAAGAAAATATGTCAAAAAACGATAATATTGTTCGAAGCATTACAGAACTTGTAGAAAATGGCAACAAAGTTGAACCTAAAACAGAAATTCATTTGAAGAAAAATTTTGACAAACTGCTTAAAAAAGCAAAAAATAATTTTAAAATTGATGCCTTTGTTATTTCCGGAAGTAAAGCACCGGGTTTTAATGATTCGCTTTTTGCAGAACTTGCATTAAAAGCACATGCAAATAAAATTCTAACTGTACTTGATATTAGAGGTGCTGATTTAAAAGAATTATTAAACGCTTTGCGCAATAATCCAATTAAAGCTGACGAAACGCCCATTATTATAAAACCGAATGTTTTAGAATTAAAAGAAACATTTTTTGCAAATCAAGCGGAAAATTCTTCAGAATTTTTTGAAGAACGGATAAAATTTCTTCTTATGGATATTTTTGAGAAATACGGAATTTTATCTATTATTACGCGCGGAAAAAATTCAACATTAGCTTTTGATGGCAAAAATTTTATTGTTATGCCTTCTAAAAAGTTAAATCCGGCAAAAATTATAAATACTATTGGTTGCGGTGATTCTTTTACGGCGGGTTTTGTTGCTGCAATGTCGGAATGCAAAAATTTTATAGAATCGCTAAAGCAAGGTGTGGAATGTGCTTCATTAAATGCTTTAACAATTCGTCCAGGTTCAATATTCTGACGATTATATCAAGATTTTGCGGAGAGATTCATTTGCAAAAAACGAACTTTTTACAATTTATATGCTTATTATATGCTTAAATAAAAAAAAAGTATTTGCCTTTATCAAAAAAAATTAGCATATTAAATATAGAGTATATTTCTAAATTTATGTAAATATTTTAGAAAACTTTTAAAAATAAAATACTACACGTTTAATTTTGTTTTTTTATAAAAATGTGTTTTAAAAATAAAGAGGTAATATGTCTGAACCAAATATTGTTACTGTCGAACAGACTCTTTCAAATAAGCTTTGCATTATTCCATTAACCGGACGTCCGATTTTTCCGGGCATTTTTACACCGTTGATGATTAATTCGCCGGATGATACAAATGTAGTTGAAAAAGCTACCGAAACAGACGGACTTATCGGCGTTGTTATGACAAAAAATGATGTTGACTTTCCGACTGCTGAAGATTTGCATTCTGTAGGAACTGCGGCTAGAATTGTAAAAAAAATCAATCTGCCGGACGGCGGAGTAAATATTTTTATTTCGACGATAAAACGTTTTAGAATTCGTAAAGTTCTTTCTGAAAAAGCACCTATTGTTGTAATTGTTGATTATCTTGAAGATGAAGAAGATGATACTTTTGAAGTAAAAGCATTGACACGTGCTTTACTAAGTGAAATGAAAGAAATTTCTGAAAACAATCCGCTTTTTTCAGAAGAAATGAGATTGAATATCGTAAACATAGATTATCCGGGTAAAGTTGCGGACTTTATTGCTTCTATTTTGAATGTTGAAAAAGATGACCAGCAACGCATTCTTGAAATACAAAACGTAAGACAAAGAATGGAGCAAGTGCTTGTTTTCATCAAAAAAGAGCAGGAACTTCTTCGTATTCAAAAGCGAATTCAAAATGAAATAAATGACCGCATTGAAAAAAGCCAAAGAGATTATTTTCTTCGAGAAGAACTCAAAGCAATTAAAGAAGAGCTTGGAATGGCTGTTGATGCGAAAAGCTCAGATTATCAAAAATTCAAAGAAAAACTTGATTCATTTAAGTTCGAAGGTGAAATAAAAGAAACTGTTGATTCTGAACTTGAAAAATTTGCGCTGATGGATGCTAATTCAAGTGAATATATGATTTCTCGTAATTATCTTGAAACGATAGCAGCATTGCCTTGGGGTGAACCGGAGGTGGAAGAATACGATTTGATTAAAGCTAAGAAAATTCTTGAAGGAGATCATTACGGCTTAGAAGATGTTAAAAAACGAATAATTGAATATCTTGCTGTGCGTCGTCTCAAAAAAGATTCTAAAGGCTCTATTATTCTTCTTGTTGGACCTCCAGGCGTTGGAAAAACAAGTGTTGGACTTTCGATTGCAAATGCAATGAACAAGCCTTTTTTTCGCTTTTCTGTTGGAGGAATGCGTGATGAAGCTGAAATAAAAGGACATCGACGCACGTATATTGGTGCAATGCCTGGTAAGATTATTCAAGGATTAAAGATTTCAAAATCTAAAAGCCCTGTTTTTCTTATTGATGAAATTGACAAAATGGGTTCGTCTTATCAAGGAGATCCTGCTTCTGCTTTGCTTGAAGTGCTTGACCCTGAACAAAACGTAGCTTTTAGAGATCATTATCTTGATTTGCCATTTGATGTTTCAAATATTTTGTTTATTTTGACTGCAAATTCATTCGATTCAATTCCTGAACCTTTGCTTGATCGCGCTGAAATTATCAGACTTTCCGGTTATATTGACCAAGAAAAAGTTGAAATTGCTAAGAAATATTTGATTCCGCGCAGCCTTGAAAAGAATGGTCTTAAAAAAGGGCAGATTAAATATTCAAAAGAAATGCTACTTCTTATTGCAAACAGCTATGCAAGGGAATCTGGCGTACGTAACTTTGAAAAAAATCTTGATAAAATTCACCGAAAAATTGTAACTGAATTTTTGACAAGCGAAGAATATCTTTCTGCGGAAAATGATGCAGCAAGAAATAGTATTGTTACAGAAAAAAAAGTGATAGAAGCAAAAGATGTAAAAACATATCTTGGAAATCCACTCTTTGATGGTGAAGAAATCAAAAAAGCAGATTCATCAGGGACAGCAATAGGTCTTGCATGGACAAGCATGGGCGGCGATACGTTAGCTATTGAAGCCGTTTCACTTGCAGGCAAAGAAGGCTTTAAGCTGACAGGTCAAATGGGCGATGTAATGAAAGAATCTGCTGAAATTGCTTTAAGCTGGGTGCGTAGCTATGTTATAGATGAACAATTATGTAGCCCCGATTGGTTTGAAAAAAACACAATACATTTACATATTCCAGAAGGTGCAACCCCTAAAGACGGACCATCTGCTGGTATAACAATGGCAACAGCTTTGCTTTCTCTGATAAAAGATAAATCAATAAAACAAAACCTTGCAATGACAGGTGAATTATCTTTAACAGGACAAGTTCTATCAATTGGAGGACTTAAAGAAAAAACAGTTGCAGCAAAACGCAACAAAATCAAACATATTATTATTCCCAAACAGAATGTACGCGATTTAGATGATATTCCTGATCATGTAAAAAAAGGATTGATTTTTCACCCTGTTTCTAAAATGAAAGAAGTAGTTGAGCTTGTGTTTGCCAAATAATAAGCTTGTTATAAATCGAAGAACAATGCACACAGTCTTACACGCACAATGCGCTTCCGCAGATTAATCCCGAATTTGCAAAACCAATATAATGCGAAACCGCCACAAAAACTCATAGGTTGCCATTTCGCTAACATAAACCCAAAATTTTGGATTAATCCCAAGTGAACGCCCAAGCCTTCAAGTTTTTGCCTCGCAAAATTATGCCGTTTCGCTAGATTAATCTCAAAATTGTAGATAAAACCCAAGTGAACGCCCAAGCCTTCAAGTTTTCGTCCACGAAAACTTGGCGTTTCGCTAACATAAACCCAAAATTTTAGATTAATCCCCAAGCGAAACGCACAGTGCACAAGCAACGAGTTTTGTTTCGCAAAACTCGGCAGTTTAATAAGACAGGACGTCTTATTAAACTGCAAACTTTCCGGTTTCGCTATGCCAATCCCAAATTTATATAACAACCCAAACGCAAATCTCCCAAAGTTTTCGTCCACGAAAACTTTCCGGTTTCGCTATGCCAATCCCAAATTTATATAACAACCCAAACGCAAATCTCCCAAAGTTTTCGTCCACGAAAACTTTCCGGTTTCGCTATGCCCAATCCCAAATTTATATAACAACCCAAAGCGAAACCATGATATACTTAACCCATCTTTTCTATAAATATCACATTCAAGCGGAGAAAAAATGGAAAAAAAATTTATCATCGCATTAGATCAAGGCACAACATCTTCAAGAGCTATTATTTATAATAGAAATGCACAGCCGCTTTTTGCTAGAAGTCGTGAATTTACTCAGTATTATCCAAAACCCGGTTGGGTTGAGCATGATGCGGAAGAACTTTTTCAAAGTCAGCTTGATGTTTTAAAAGAAATAGTTGAACTTACAGCGCAAGATAACGAATGTTCGGTTGAAGAAATTGCAAACAATATTGCTGCTTTGGGTATAACAAATCAAAGAGAAAGTATTGTTCTTTGGGAAAAATCAAGCGGGAAGCCTGTTTATCATGCGATTGTTTGGCAATGCCGACGAACAAGTGCGATTTGCGATAAACTTATTGCAGAACAAAAGACGGAATTTTTTCGAAGCAAAACAGGACTTATAATAGACGCATATTTTTCAGCAACTAAGATTGTATGGCTTTTAGAAAATTTGGAAGGTCTTAGAAAAAGAGCCGAAAATGCAGAAATTCTTGCAGGAACAATAGATACATGGCTTATATGGAAACTTTCAGGCGGAAAAACTCATGTAACTGATGTAACAAATGCAAGTCGTACTATGCTTTTTAACATTCATACTATTCAGTGGGACGAAGAAATCTTAAAGCTTTTGAATATTCCACGCTGTATTTTGCCGGAAGTAAAAGATTCAAGTGCAATTTATTGCAAAACTTCAAAATCCGTATGCGGTTTTGAAGTTCCAATATCGTCTGCCATCGGCGATCAACAGGCAGCACTTTATGGACAAGCTTGCTTTGAAGAAGGGACTGCCAAAAATACTTATGGAACTGGCTGCTTCCTTCTATTAAATACAGGTGAAAAACCTATAGTTTCAAAACATAATCTTCTTACCACAATCGCACTTGGATTTAATGGAAAAATAACCTATGCACTAGAAGGAAGTGTTTTTATGGGTGGTGCTATTATAAAATGGCTCAGAGATGAACTTGAACTTATTACAACAGCACATGAATGTGATATGCTTGCAGAATCAGTTGATGATGCAAACGGTTCATATCTTGTTCCAGCTTTTACCGGGCTTGCTTCTCCATATTGGGATATGTATGCAAGGGGTACAATTGTAGGACTAACACGCGGTGTAAAAAAAGCCCATATTTGCCGTGCCGCACTTGAGGGAATTGCTTTTCAAGTAAAAGATGTAATTGACTGCATGATAAAAGATTTAGGCAAATCATTGGAATATTTAAAAGTTGACGGCGGCGCATCAGTTAGCAATGTTATGATGCAGTTTCAAGCCGATTTGTTAAAAACGCCTGTAATAAGACCTCAGAATATTGAAACAACCGCATTAGGTGCTGCTTTTCTTGCAGGACTGGCAGTTGGATTTTGGAAAAGTACGGAAGAACTTAAAGCATGTTGGAAAGCACAAAAAATTTTTGAACCTGTAATGTCTGATAAAAAACGTGAAGAATCCTGCAACGGCTGGAAAAAAGCAGTTTCTCGTGCTCTAGATTGGGAAGAGGTAAAACAATGATTTATGATGCAGCAATCATTGGTGCTGGAATTGTCGGTTCTTGTATCGCTAGAGAATTAAGCCGTTATAAGCTCAATATTTGTATTCTTGAAAAAGAAAACGATGTTTCTTGTGGAGTTTCAAAAGCAAATTCTGGAATTATTCATGCCGGATATGATCCTGAACCGAATACATTGATGGCTTTGCTTAATGTTAAAGGTGCAGAAATGTATCCTGAACTATCAAAATCGCTTCATTTTGATTTTAAGCAAATCGGTTCGTTTGTAATTTCTTTTAATGAAGCAGATAGAGTGCACTTAGAAAATCTTCTTGAGAGGGGAAAAACAAACGGAGTAAAGGAACTTCGTATTATCGAAAAAGAAGAACTAAAAAAAATTGAACCAAATATTTCCGATGAAGCAAATGCTGCTCTTTTTGCGCCCTCTGCCGGCATAATAAGTCCTTATCAGGCAACGTGGGCGTTTGCAGAAAATGCTGTTCAAAATGGTGTAAAACTCTATTTAAATAACCAAGTACGTGCTATAGAACGAAATACAGAAAACGGTGAAGAACTTTTTGAATTGAAAACTTCAAAAGGTAGCTTAAAAACCCGCTTTGTAATAAATGCTGCCGGACTTTATGCTGATAAAATAAATGAACTTGTCGGCGCAAAAACTTTTTTTACAAAAGCTCGTCGTGGTGAATATTGTCTTTTAGACAGTAATTGTAAAAATTTAGCGAAACATGTGCTTTTTCAGTTGCCCTCTAAGCTTGGCAAAGGTGTTTTGATTACACCTACAGTTGATAACAATATTCTAATTGGACCAAGTGCGGATTCTGTGTCAACGGTTGATGAAACTGCAACTACAAAAGCAGGACAGAAATTTGTTTTTAATACAGCTTGCCGTACAATTCCAAATCTTCCCGCAAGAAATATTATAAATTCTTTTGCAGGAGCAAGAGCTTTAGCTTTTGTAAAATCAGAAACAGAAGAATTTGTTCCTGTTAATGATTTTATCATAGAAGAGGATTCTATAATAAAAAAATTTATTACAGTCGGTGGCATTGCATCTCCGGGATTATCTGCTGCTCCGGCTATTGCAGTTTATGTTGTAGACCTTTTAAAAAATGCAGGGCTTGAATTAATTCCGAATCAAGATTTTGTGTCTGTAAGAAAGGGAATTGAAAGTTTTCTTAGAGCTTCTGCTGAAAGAAAAGTGGAACTTATTGAAGAAAATTCGCTTTATGGGCGTATTATCTGCCGCTGCGAAATGATTACTGAAGCTGAAATTGTTCAATCAATTCATTCTATAATTGGTGCAACAGATTTAGACGGTGTAAAAAGGCGCACAAGAAGCGGAATGGGACGATGTCAAGGAGGCTTTTGCTTGCCGCGTGTTACAGAAATTTTAAGCCGTGAACTGAAAATTCCAATGATTGAAGTAACTAAAAAAGGTGGTTACTCTTATGTGCTTTACGGAAAAACACGTAGCAATGATGAGGTTCCCTATGATTGAAAAAATAATTAATTCCGACGAAAAATCAATTTTTCTTAATTATGAAGTTGTAATTATTGGAGGAGGACCTGCCGGTCTTGCTGCATCAATTGAAGTAAAAAAAAGCGGCGTAGAAAAAGCTCTTCTTTTAGAGCGTGATACTAGACTTGGTGGCATTTTGCTTCAATGTATTCACAATGGCTTTGGACTTCATTATTTTGGAGAAGAACTTACAGGAACTGAATATGCTGCACGTTTTGTTTCAAAGGTGCATGAACTTAATATAGAATTCAAAATAGATACAACCGTGCTTTCAATTGAAAAACTTGAAAGTAGCGAAATCCTTGTTACAGCAATAAATACAAAAGATGGTTTAATTTTTATTAAAACAAAAGCACTTGTACTTGCAATGGGCTGCCGCGAACGTACTCGTGGTGCGCTTGTAATTCCAGGTGAAAGACCTGCCGGAATTTTTACAGCAGGTGCTGCTCAGCGTTTTGTAAATATCGAAGGATACCTCCCGGGTAAAAAAATTGTTATTTTAGGTTCAGGGGATATTGGATTAATAATGGCAAGGCGTCTTACGCTTGAGGGAGCTGAAGTAAAGCTTATCTGTGAAATTATGCCTTTTTCGGCAGGTCTTGCAAGGAATATTGTTCAATGTGTTGAGAATTTTAATATTCCGGTAAAATTTTCGCATACAATTACAAAAATACATGGAAAACAGCGGCTTGAGGGCGTTACTATTTCAGAAGTTGATAGCAATCGAAAATCAATAGCAGGTACGGAAAGTTTTGTCGAATGTGATACATTGCTCCTTTCTGTGGGGCTTATTCCTGAAAATGAACTTTCAATTAATTGCGCAGTTGCAATAGATGCAGCGACATCAGGTCCTGTTGTGAACGAAACAATGGAAACATCTATTGAAGGCATTTTTGCTTGCGGCAATTCTGTTCATGTTCATGATTTGGTAGATTTTGTTACAGAAGAAAGTATTCGTGCCGGTGCTATGGCTGCATCATATGTAAAACTTAAAGAGCGCAAAAAATATCTTAGAATTCCTATAAGAAGTGCAAATCGTGTTCGCTATACTGTGCCGCAATATATTGATTCTTTGGATCATGAAAAAATTGTAATTATGTTCCGTGTAACTGATGTATATCGAAATGTTAACGTTGTTGTTTCGACAGGAACAGAACGTATATATTCTGCAAAAAAACGCATAGTACGCCCCGGTGAGATGCAGGTTATTGAACTTGATAAAATGCAGATTGAAAAACTTAAAGAATCAGTAACTGTTTCAGTTGAGTTGCCGGAGGAGGATATTGACTGATGAAAAAATATCTTACTTGTATTTTATGTCCTATGGGATGCAGCCTTGAAATAGAGGGTGAACAAACAGATTGTTGTTTTGAAGTTTCTTCTGTAAAAGGAAATAGCTGTAATCGCGGTATAGAATATGCAAAAAAGGAATTAACAGCACCAACTCGTACTTTAACTACAACAATAGCTGTAACAGGTTCAAGTATAAAACTTGTGCCTGTTAAAACTGCTGAAGAGATTCCAAAAGATATGCTTTTAACGGCAATGGAAGTAATTCGCAGAGCAAAATGTAGTGCTCCTGTAAAATGTGGCGATGTGTTGATATTTGATTTGCTGGGCACAGGTGTTAGAGTTGTTGCATGTGCAGATGCTCCTCCTCTTTTTCCGTGTTGAGAATTTAATAACTTCGCCGCAAATTTAGAGATTTACAGCGAAGTTATTTATTTGCATATTTTGCATTCATTTTGCACGAATAAATTATTTTTTGAACGTTACAGTGCCAATAGTGAAAACTCCTTTGACAGAATCAAGTTGTAAAGTAAGAACTTCTCGTTTTTGGTTTGTACGCCCAAAATTGGTAAAGATTTCTGCTTGAACAATAACAGGCTGAAGCATTTTTTGACTCGAAGTGCCATAATAATTAGCTTCAATTTTGTATGTTCCTTCAGGTGCTTCTTTTATGCAGAATTCTTCCGGTCCATAGCCTCGTGTAAAATCTCTTGATATTCGACCGCCATTGGCAGTTAGTTTGTTTTTGTAATAACATTTTTCATTATCGGGATCTGTAACCCACAAATCAATGTCGCAATTGTCTGTGTTCCATGTAAGTACAATTCTTATATCTACAGGGAAATTTTCCATAAGTTTTTTGTCGATGAATGAAGTATCAAGTTTGTTTTTGTTATTAAGTGCAATAATACTGTTCATATCATTTAGTGCAATTTGCTGGACTTCTTCAAATCGACTGTCCCAACCTTTAGAGGCAAGATACCAAAGTGTATCTACGGCTTTTTGGTTTTCTCCATTGTAATGATAAGCCATTGCAAGATCTCGAAAGAATTGTGGAATTTCACTTCTGATTTTTGTGAGCTTTTCAAAAACCCATATCGCATTTTTATAGTCTTTATGTTCAACAAGTTTATTGCCTAATGCTCTAAGAATATCTGAATTTTCCGTTTCTATTTCTGCAAGATTAGAAAGAATGCGATAAGCTTCTTTTTCCAAATTTTCATCAAAGAAATAATCGGATACTTCTATAAAAAATGCGGGTGATGACGAATAAGATGTTTTTAGTTGAAGATATGTATCATACATATCTTCAAGTGCGGTTTTTTTAAGTTTTTTAAGATATTCATTGTCCGGCGTCCATGTTTGAAGTTCAACAGAAATAATTTGCTGATTTGAACTATTCGATTTAGATTTTGGCATAATCATATTTGGAGTTGATTCATTATAATTGCTTACGGGAGCTGATTCGGCAAAACGAGCACTTGATGCACTTTGAGTTATAATAATTTCTGAATCAATGCTTTCTGAAGCTGCGTTTGAGAAAGTTTGATTTCTTATAGAAATTTCATCTTGCGGTTTTTTTGATTTTTTTGTTTTAAATTCCTTTAATGAAGTGTTCCACCATTCTTTGAATTTTTCAAATGTTTTATAAACAGAAGTTGGAATTGTATTTTCTGTTTCTTGTTTCGGATTAGATCTTATAAGTTTGTTATATTCATCTTTTAGTTCTTCCGGCGGTGTAATATCGTAGCGGATATAATCAGAAACATTGTCCAGAACGATAAGAGATGTGTCTTTTGTTACGATATTGAATTTTTTTGAAAGTTCGGTAATTTCTGTTTTGTTATCGTCATAAAAAACAGAAAGATTTTCTATCTTTTTTTGTGCCCATATACGCTGCACGTTTGTCGCTTCTATTCCATTGATAGAAGATATATCAACATTGATGCGTTCTGTAACATTTGTACCGTACCCAAAAGAAAGTGTGATAGTTCCGTTCTTTTTTTTGAGTATTCCTGCCATAGAAAATGTGTCATTTACAACAGCGTGTTTTTCAGGATAAACATTGTCGAATTTTGTATTATCATATTCGATGTTTAATAATCTGAAAGTTTCTTTTGTGATCATATTTATTGATTCTTCGTTTGTGTTTCTACAAAGATTTACATAAACGCCGTTATTTTTTACTGCCAACATTGAAAGAAGTGAATGATTTGCAGAATAACATGAATTTATTGTAATGACAGGTACTGAAGAATTGAATTTTTTTGATTTTTCAGAAAAGCTTATAGTTTTGCCCCATGTGTTCATGCCGTCTGAAAAAAGAAGAATTTCGTCTGTTTTTGCTGCATAAGAATCAAAATCAAGAGAATCAAAATTTGTAGAGCCATCGTATTTTTGATTTTCAAGATATTCTTTGATTTTTGATATTGAGTTGGAATTGAAAATTTTTTCTTCATGTATATCATTGCTGAATGTAACAACTTTTATAATTTTGGGATTACACAAAGAAATATATTTTTCAAGAAGTGCAATTTCTCTGGTTCTATCACGTTTTTCAGTAGAAGAAGAAATATCATAAAAAACAGTAATATTTGTAGGGAGTTTTTTGTTTTTTGTTTCCGCAGTATGCGGAGTATAGATATTATGCGGAGCATAATAGTAAAAATATGTGTCAGTCCCAACTGTTTGAATATATGTGTCTCCGGTTTTTGTAGACGGTAATGTAAATGAAAGCGGTTTTGTTTGTATGTAATTTTCTTTTTTAACTGTAGCGTTATATGAATCATTCCAATTTTCAAAATCGAGCGTATCAAAAGAAGAAGATTTTTCATTTGTATTTTTGATTGAAGAATTGTAAACATTTATTGAAAATTCAAAAACATCTACCGCTTCTGATGTAAGTGGCTGCAAAATATATGTACGTTTTTCATCAATTATTTTAAGTTCGTGTTCATAAGCAATTACAACGCGCCTGCTTCCATTTGCAGGAATAGGATAAACTCGTGTTTTAAAATTATTTCCGGAAGTCATTTCAACAAGACCGGGATCTATTTTTTGACGTACAATTGTTTCAAAAACTTGACGTCCTTTTTCTTTTTCAACAACAACACCTTCGCGGAGCTTTCCATTTATATCGAGTGCATAACGAGAAACGGTTTGACCATTATCAAGTGGAAATTCAAACTCGCCTTCAAGAACACGGTTTGAACTGTTTGAAAATGTCATATCATAAGTTGTTGTTGCAATATTTCCAATTACATCGACATTAATTTTAAGAGTTGATAGTCGAATAGCATTTTTATCTGTTTCAGTATTCATTTTGATTCGTTGATGAATCACCGTTTGTTGTGCAGTTATATTTTGTGTTAAAACTGCAAGAATAATTGCAAAAAAATAAAAAATATTAAGTTTTCTCATAGTAACCGTTAAACATTTTAACGACTTATTTTGTAACATTAAAATATGATTAGATATTTGGTGCATATTGTTGAAATTCTGCTCTTAAAGCTGGAATTTCATCGTGAATTCTTGTTTCAGTTTCGTTATGTTATTTTATTGCTTTTTTACTGCTTTGTATAAGCTAGTGCAGCTTAATTTGTTGCAAAACCAAAAATACTGCACATATTCTTTGGGGTTCGCTAGATTAATCCAAAATTTGTAATTCCAACAAATGCGAAACCCCAATGCGAAATCATCGTACAGTCATATTCAAGAAAGGGAAGGGTTTAAGGGAAAGGAAAAATCTCGCTTCTGAGTAGAGAGATGTCCTTTCCCTTATTTACTACATTTCAACTTCAACGATATTTGTTGTTCCGGTTTTTTGATACGGAATAATTACACCATCAACAGGCTTGCCGTTTAGTTTTATAGATTTTATGCCTTTTGACACTCCGCTTGTGTTTTTTACGCTGATTTTATAAACAGAACCGCGACAAGTTCGTTCAACATCAAAACTTTTCCAGCTTTTCGGAATACACGGCTCAATGCGAAGTCCAGTATGCTCAGGTCTGATTCCAAGAATATATTTAGTTGAAGCTTGGTATGTCCAGCTTGATGTGCCTGAAAGCCATGAGTTTCTGCCAAGCCCAAAGTTCGGATGCTCGTTAGACAAAATATTTTGTGCATAGCAGTACGGTTCACATTCATATTCATCAATTGAATTATTCTTTGTCGCCGGATTTATGCGCTGATAGTAGTCAAAAGCTTGATCACCATCGCCTAAAATTGTTTCGGCGATAATTGCCCATGGATTAGGATGAAGGAAGATACCGCCATTTTCTTTTGCTCCGGGCGGATAAGTTGTAACGCCGCCTTTGTCGCGATCAAATCCATTGTAGCCGGGCCAAGAAAGTTTAATGCCTTTATCTGTTGCAAGATATTTTTTAACGGAATCCATTGCTTTTCTGCCCTTGTCTGTGCCCGAAGCAAAACCTGAAAGCACTACCCAAGATTGTCCGTTTAGCCAGATTTTTCCGTATTCGTTTTTTGCTGAACCGATCGGCTCGCCTTTGTCATCAAAATAACGAACGAACCATTCGCCGTCCCAAGCGGAATCAAGCACAGCTTTTTTCATCTGCTCATACCATTTGCGCCATTCATCGGCTTTTGCTTTTTCGCCCCTGAAATCTGCAAGTTCTGCAAGTTCAAGAAGTGCCCAACCGTAAAGATTTGATGTAAAAAGACTTTCTGCACCGGTTGGTAAATTTACAGTGTCGTTCCAATCTGCAAAACCTAAAAGCGGAAGTCCATGCTTTCCGCAATTCTCATATGTAAATTTAACAGCCCTTTGTAAATGTTCATAGACTGTGCCTGTTTCAAGAGGATTTTCATTTTTGTCTTTTTCGTAAAATGGAATCTGTTTTTCGAGGAAGTTGTAATCGCCTGTTTCTTTTACATAAGCACTTACTGCAAGCACAATCCAGAGCTGATCATCTGAATAAAAATGCGGTCGGTCTTCATATTCAAGAGAATCACCGCGCCCTGCAACCATTGAAAGCGGATTAAACTGATGATATGCAGAACCGTCTGTGCTTTGTACAGAAAGCAGTTTTTCCATAAGTTCACGAGCTTCATCTGGAATTTGCGGAATTACGCCCATAATATCTTGCGATGAATCTCTAAAACCGATGCCTCTGTCTGAACCGTAGCCAAGCTGGTAAAGCGAAAGGTAACGCGACCAAGTTTTTGTTGTAAAGCATTGGCGCGGATTATGCAGATTTAACATTGAATTAAATGCTGCGTCCGGTGTATTTACTTTTATTACAGAAAGATACTTATCCCAGAATTTAGAAAGTTCATCAAATGCGTTTTTTACAGAATCTACTGACACGTAACGTTCAGTTGCTGCTGCGGCCTTTTCTAGACTATCAACTTGCGTAAGCTGTGTAATTACAGTTGAGCTTTTGCCAGGTGCAATTTCGCCCATCGGCAAAATGAAAGAAGCAATTGTATCGCCGCGCACGGTATTCATAGAAGATAATTCTTCATTTTTAAGCGAAAGCGGATTTTGCCATGTACCATATTCGTTTGCACCCAAAAAGCGTTTGCGGTCTGTTTCAAAAGAAGAAGCTTTAACATTGGCAGAAAAAACATTCACGCCCATGTCGCGTTTCATAAAAGCATATGCTGCGATTGCGGCGTTTTGGCTTTTTGTTTCGATTTTATGGCTTTGCATTGTTTGCGGAACCCAGTCGGCATTTGTAAGTTGTTTTAATGCGTCAAAATGAGAAAATTCAACAACAGGAATAAGCTCAACTTTTAAAGATTCTTTGCCTATATTTGTAATTGTGTATTGGCGTACAAGTTCGCTTCCTCCTCGCGGAATAAATGCAAGAATATCGAATTTCAATTCTCCGTAAGTGCAAATCCAGCGAGTATAATACATTCCGACATGACATTCAAAACTATCAGGTTCAATAAGTGTAGGTACAAAATAAGGAGAGATAATTTTTGCGTCTTTTGCATTTTGCCCGTTTTTGCGTACACGAACATAAGCTGTTTCTCCTTTAAAATCTCCGGCAGGAAGCTGCGGAATGTACTTTGTAATTCTGTTTAAGGCCGGGTCTCCTTTGCAAAGCTGAGAACCGCCTGTATGGTCGAGAAACCCTCCAAACTTGAGTGTTCCAACGTAGTTAATCCATTTAACCGGTGTTTTGGGGTTTGTAATCACATATTCGCGCTTTTCATCGTCGAAATATCCATACTGCATAATGTACTCCTGTAAAATATAAGATTTGTTTTTTGACGCAAGTTTTCAATATTTATGCCTTATTGTTTTATATAGCAAAGTTTTTCTATAAAATAGTGAACTTTTTATGTATAACCTCAAATTACCTCAAATCATTTTATCATATGGAAAAGTGAAATCGTTTTTGTTAAGTGAAAATTTGCATTGTTTCATGCAAAATATTTCATATTCCGAATACTGCATCAAAATAAAAGGAATAAATTCGACTTCGACACCTTATTTGTTCAGAAAAATACAATAACATTGAAAATATACAACATAATTTACTATCTGTCTATAAAAAATAAAATATCGCTACATCATTTACCGACTTGAAACTTTTGATATCGACTGTTGTTTCAGTATGAAACAGAGTTCTGGAGTGGAAAGTTTGCGTCGCAAACTTTATTATTAATTGCTGTTTTTATTTGGAGGAATGATGGGAAAAATTATTCGGAGTTTTAAGAAAAATGAATTTTTATTTCAAGTTATATTTTGTGTTTTTGTTTTTATTGTTGTTGCAGTAAGTGCTACAGCTTCTTTTATCGGTTGCAGTGCCAGCAAAAAATCAGCAACAGCTGCCGGTCGTTATCCAATGCAATCAATGGAAAAAAAAGAAAGTTTTGCTTTTGATTCAGAAGATTTAGTGGTAAACGATGTTATAACAGAAACAAAAATTAATAATTTTAGTTCAAATAGGCAAAATGCAACTGCTCAAAATGAACAGGTTCAAATTGATAGAAAATTAATTTATACTGGTAATATTTCTGTACAAGTTTCAGATTTAACACAAACTGAAAAAAATATTGCTTCTTGGGTTGAAAAATTCGGCGGTTATATTACGAGCAGTTCTATAAGCGGAAGATATTTAAACGTTGTAGCCCGCATTCCACAGAAGCGATTTAATGAAGCTTTTGAAGAAACTTCTTCTTTTGGCACACTTCTGAATCGGTCCATTTCAACGCAAGATGTTACAGACCAATACTATGATGTTTTTACAAGACTTGAAACCAGAAAAATTCTTCGTGAACGGCTAGAATCATATTTAAAAAACGCTCCAAAAATTGAAGATATGATTTCTATTGAGCGTGAATTAAATGATGTTCAAAGTGAAATTGAATCTATGGAAGGTCAATTCAGGCGTCTTTCAAATCAAATTGATTTTGCAACAATTTATTTTGACGCATCTTTGCCGCCAAACACAACAGAGCAGGGGTTTGTTTATCCGGATGTTGGAAGAAAGTTTTCTCAGTTCTGGGCTGATACTTTAGAATTTTTGGCTTCTTTCTTAGTTGGAATTTTTTATTTTGTTGTTTTCGTTATTCCGTTTATTCTTGCTGCGGCTTTTTTGTATTTTATCTGTTTTGGAAGGCTTGGACTTGTAAAAAAATTATTTTTACTTGCCGGCAAAAAAACTAAAAAAACAAAAGACAGCAAAGAATGATTAATTTGATAAATTACAAGTAAAAAGTTGTTCCAATAATTTATTCGTGCGGAGGAGAATTAATCTTCTTCGCACGAATATTTACAAAATTAAAAAATCCTAAACTTTGAAAATTTCCCTTATTTGATTTAATGCTTGAATCAAAGACTGAATATCATCTTTTGCAGATTCTGCTCCAAAAGAGAAGCGCACCGCCGTTGACGCCTGAGCTTTTTTTATATCCATTGATTCAAGTACCGGTCTAGAAAGTTTTTTTGTAGAACATGCAGAACCTGTTGAAATACTGAAACCTCTTTCGCTCAAAGCACGCACCATAACTTCTCCCGGAATGTTTTCAAAAGAAGCTTGAACAATCCACGGCGAAAAAAGTTTAACGTTTTCTGCAGGTTCCAGATCTTTTCTTACTTCCGGAATTAATTTGCAGCCTTTTATGTTTGAAATCTGCTCTATAAACTGAAATGTTGATTCAATTTGCTCTTTGTATTTATTAAAAGCTTTTTGATTCGGTATTGAAGAATCTGTTCTATTAATGGGCGTAAGTGCATATTTTTCAAGACATGCAGCCATTGAAATCGCACCCGCTACATTTTCTGTACCTGCCCGTAAACCGATTTCTTGACCACCGCCGCGTAAAAAAGGTTCTTGACGCTTTGCAAGATACAAAAGCCCCATTCCTTTTGGACCTCGTAATTTGTGGGCACTGATTGCAACTGTATCTATGCCTTCATAGTTTAATAATAAAGGAATTTTTCCAATTGCTTGTACAGCATCAACATGAAATTTCGGTTTTTTCTTTCCGGCACACATCTTGATAAGTTCATCTGCAACTTTATATATAGGCTGAATTGCACCCGTTTCATTGTTGACAGCCATTAGGCACACAAGAAGCGTATTTTCGTTGACTTTTTCGAGAAGTTTTTCTGCATTTACAATGCCGTTTCTTTCCGGTTTTATGGAGATAATATTGTATCCTAAATTTTTCATGCTTTCTGCCATCTCTCTTATTGCAGGATGTTCTATCGCAGAAATAATAATTGTACCTTGAGATTTGTCGCTAAATTTTGTTTTTGGACGCTGAAGCAATGATAAAAAAGGCCAGTGGTTGCTTTCTGTTCCGCCGGAGGTGAAAATCAAATTATTCGGAGATACTCCGAGCGATTTTGCACACCTTTCCCGCGCTTCTTGAAGAAGCGATTTTGCCTGAATTCCAGCTTTATGTACGCTTGATGGATTAGCAAAACATTCAGAAGCCCTAAGCATAGATTCTTGCTGAATTAAAATATCAGGCGGTGTCGTTGCCGCCCAGTCGAAAAAACCTTGAAAAAAATCATCAGATGATGTCATATGCATATTTTAATAAAATCAAATAAAAATCACAAGCAAACAGCCACCCAAATCATCAACGCAAACGCAAAGCCATGTAGTTTGCGCTCGCCGCAAACTACGGGTTTTGCTAGATTAATCCCAAATCTGTAGCACCAACCCAAACGCAAAACCCGCCTTCAAGTTTTTGCTCCGCAAAACTTGGCGTTTCGCCAGATTAATCCCTAAATTTTAGATTAAACCCCTGTGAACGCCCAAGCCTTCAAGTTTTTGCTCCGCAAAAACTTGGCGTTTCGCTAGATTAGTCCCTAAATTTTAGATTAAACCCCAAGCGAAACGCAAAGCCCACCTTCAAGTTTTTGCTCCGCAAAAACTTGGCGTTTCGCTAGATTAGTCCCCAAATTTTAGATTAAACCCCAAGCGAAACGCAAACGCCTAGTATGTATTTTCATCCATTGATTCGAAATCTTTTATTACACCTAACAATCTGGTAAGTTCGCGGTTTATTGTTTTTTCGTAATCTAATTTACCAGAAGCAATTCTTTCTCGTTCATCTTCCCAGTTTTGCAAATCTGTTATAAAAAGGAATTTGAATTTTCCCTGATTTGCTTTTTCAGCCCAAAGTTTTGCTTCTTTCCAATAATGAAGACCTGCACGATAAGCTGTTTCTGCGGTTCTCAAGTCATTTAAATATTGCTCTTTCCACGGAGCATCATAAAAGTACGCTACGTTTTTATCCCAGTATCTTCCCAATCTCATATGTTGTTCGATTAGTTTTAGATTTATATGCATCATAAAAAGATAGCGATATTTTTCCCAATCGGTTTTGTTATTGATTTTTGCCATTGCGTACTGAGGGTTACAAAAATCCGCCGCTGCGGCTCGTTCAAGCCAATAGATGTTTTCGATAACATCATCGGGGTACTGCTGATAATGAATGTGATAAAGCTTATAGTATTGTTCTTTATACGAGATAATATATGCCGAAACAGGCAAAATCATTATAAATATTATAAGCAAAATTAAAGCAATCTTTTTCACTTTTTTATCATCGGCAGATTTTCTATCACACTCCAGATTTTTTCAGCAATGCTTTCAATGCTTTTTTCTGCATTAATATATACAACTTGTGTTAAAGCTTCATATTTTTTCATTATGCCGATATAATTTAGGCGGGTTTTTTCTAGAAAGTCTTTTTTTTCGTAGATTTCCGTAACCCCGCGCACTGTAATTCTGTTAATTGATATGTCAGCCGGAAGATCAAAATAAAATACTATTTGCGGCAATGGAAAAGATTTGTTAAGTTCTTCCGGAAGTGAATTGTCGCATTCGCTTGACTGATATGCTATGTTTGAGAATATGTATCTATCACAGAATACAAGTTCGCCTTTTTGAATATGTTCCATTATGCCGTTTTTGCCGTAAAGATGTTCACATCTGTCTGCTGCAAAAAGACGTGCTGTTGTATCGGGATGCAGAACAATGTCGCCTTTTAAAACTTTGCGTAGAAAAACTCCTGTTTCTCTTGTTGTCGGTTCAAATGTAAACCAAGCCGGTTTGCATTTGAGTTTATCTTTTAGTATATTTAATTGGGTTGTTGTTCCGGCACCGTCAATGCCTTCAAATACAATAAAATTTGAAATTATCATGGTAATCCTTTTTAAGAGCAGAAAAGTAATTTTTAGCCCTCTCTTTTTTGTGATTCGTGCGGGAGGGCACATATCCCAACGCTTGCGTCGGGGTTCGTTCATTTAACGAGTAATCGGCATGAAATCATCTTTTCTAAAATATTCGATAATAAGTTTACTCTTTTTGCTGATTATTATTCTAGCTGCTGTTTTTGTACAGCCATTGTATAAACAGCTTACATCTAAGTTTGATATTTTTGCTGAATATATTCTGAAAACCGTATCGGATTCACTTGGTGTAGATATTACTTATGAAAAACTTTCGCCTTCTGTTTTTTCAAGCATAGAAATTGAGGGCGTAAAACTTAAAAACAAAGATACGGGACAAATTCTTGCCGAGCTTGAAAAAGCTTCAATAAAATATAATATTCTTTCTCTTTTAAAAGGCGATTTTGTAAATGCCGTTAAAGAAGTTGTTTTTCGAGGCGGAAAAGTTGAGTTTCAAAAACAAAGCGATATGCCTTTAGTCTTTCGCATTCGAGATTATTTTAAAGAAAAAAAAGATTCCGTTTCAAGCTCGAAAACAGACGAAATTGATTCAGATCAAAATATAATATCAATTCCGGGTGAAGAAAAAGTTATTGAAATAAAAGATAGTTCCGACATAGAAGAACTTATTAAGAAAACACAAAAACTGCTTGAAGGATTGCCTTTTGTAATTTCATTGCGTGATTTCATCATACATTATCGCGACTATAATATTGACGCAAAATATAAATTGAATTCGGTTTCACTTGTTCCGGAACATCAAAGTAAACTAAGTCGTTTAGTTGTAGATAGCAATTTGGATATTGAACTTATCAACGAAAACAGACCGAAATTCTTTCGCGAAAACAATAAATTGTTTTCTTGTAGTATAGATGTACAAGGCACTTGCGCTTCTGATTTAACGGAAGCTTTGGCAGTTATTACTTTTGATGATGTAAAAGTTGCCACTTATTCCATATCTAAATTTTCTTTTTTAGCTGTTCTTGATGATAGAACCGTTTCCGTTAATATGGTGCAAAATCTTTTGCCATACAATATTGAAGGAAAATGGTCATTAATCAGCGGCGAAATTGAAGCTCGTTTTGATGCAGAAAAGCTTGATTTATATGATTTAATGGTTGCACAAGTTTATTCTATTGGACTTAGACGTTTTTCAAAATCTACGATAGATGGTTCTTACAAACTTTGGTTTAACACAAAAAATAAAACATTGAATTATGATGTTGCCGGTGAAATATTTTTGACAGAAAAATTGATTGATGGCGGTGCTAAAGCTGAATTTAATTTTACAGGAACACAAGAAACGCTTAACCTTTCCAAATTTCGCCTTGATTCAAAACTCGCTTCTTTTGCATTGCAATGTTCATGTATTTTTCAAGGTTTAAGAATTGACGGTTTTGCCGATGTTCGCTCTATTTTGTTGCCAAACGGAAAAACTTTTGCAACAAGTGTTTATCTAAAACCTTTATCAAACGGAACTGAAGCAATTATTCCTCGTCTTATGCTTGGCGAGCAACAGTTTAGAGATTTTAATTTATCTTTTATTCCTATGCAAGATAGTATAAATTTTATAATTTCCGCTTTCGATGCAAAGAGAGAAAAAGGCAAATTATTAGTCGATGGTTTGTACAGTTTAAAAAAACCTTCGATTTTGGAAATTCGTGCAGATGTAGAATCTATGTCGCTTGGTTCTATAGCTCGCACTGCTGCTTTTTTTGTAAAACCAAAGGCGCAAAAAAACTTAAAAAAATGGGCAGTAACGCTTTCGCCTTATTCCATTTCAAGCGAAATTTTCTTTTCAACTGATTTTAAGTCTTATACGTTGAATGCGCCAAGGGTCGGCATTATTCATACAGGCGGAAAACGTCAAATGTTTTTTTGCAGTATAACAGGCAGCGAAATGTTATTTTCTATAAATAATATTATTGCCGGTTGGTCTGGTCAGCATCTTCAAGGAAATATTCAAGTTGATGTTGGGCAAGATTTTAGCGATATTATATTTTCTTCCGATTTGAATTTTAATGATATTCCATATTCAATAGGGGGAACTTTTGTTCCTGATTCATACGTTTCCGTAATTGGAGATTATGGTCTTGAAGTTGCTATTGACCTTGCCGGTTCTGAAAAACTTGGAACAGTCGTTTTTGAAAATTTTCCTCTAAAAGTTTCGGATAAAATGGTTTCAGCATCTGCACAAGCTTCTTTATCATATGAATCGGAACAAAATTGGCAATTTCATGTTTCTAGATTAAATTTTAAAGATATATCAGGTATTTTAAGCGGCAAGCCAAGTATAGATTTATCTTTTGTTGCAAACCCCGGAAGTGTTTTGCTTGAATCTTTTCTTTATTCAGATTCAGCTGGTACACTTTCCGGTTTCGGTTCATTATCATGGTTGTACGAAGATAGTATTCTTGATGCAATGGCAATGCATATTCAAGTTAATAATCCATTTTCAAACGAGCAAATATCTTTAAACGGAACTGCGGCAAATCCGGAACGCATAATCTTAACGGAAGCTGATTGGAAAAAAGATTATTATTTTATATTTGAAGGCTCCGTTCAAGAATTTGCTTTCGCTAGAATTATGAATCGTCAACATTCTACAGATACTTTTACCGCATCTCTAACTGCATCAGGAACTTTTGAAGAGCCTTTGGCTACTCTTTCTATTGACCAAGCTAAATGTTCAATTAAAGGTTATCCTTTTGAAGCTAAAGGTTCATTTATTCTAGCAGACGGAACAGCAACAGCAGAAGGTGTCAATATAAAATTTAGAGATCAAGAACTTACGAATGTTATGCTTGATTTTAAACCAAAAACTTTTAATGGAAAATTTACAGCAGATTATCTTGGAACTTTGTTTGCAGCCAGCGAATCTTTCCATTCATTTAAAATTCCGTTGGCAATTTCGTTGAATAGCAAGAAAACTCCAGGTGATTCTTTTGTTCCGGAAGATTTTTCTGTAACTTTATCTATTGCCGGAGTTACAGGCGATTTAATAAATATAAAAGATACATATACTTATGTTTTTTCAAAGAAAAAACAGCGCATGGAACTTTCCGGTGGCATAAAAAATGAGGCGCAAGGATTTTATGAGTTGGATACAGGAAAAGCTAATTTTACGCTTAGTTCTCCATCGCCTATAAAAGTTAATGTTTCCGGTGAAATTCTATCAAAAGAAAATAAGATAAATCTTTCTGTTAAAGGTTTGCAAGCAGATTTATATAAAATTAAAGGTATTTTAACTTATCCGTTTTTTAAAGTTGAAACAGGTCTTCTTGTCGGATATGGCTCTATAACCGGTATGATTTCTGACCCTGATTTTAATGGTGAAGTAACGCTTATTCAGTTTGAAGCGGGCGTGCCAAAATTTTTGGAGAATACTTTTTATTTAGACCATACGCCGATAAAAATTGAACATAGTTCGTTCCGTGTTGATCCGATGATTATTACGATTGGAAAAGGCGATATATTATTTGATGCTTTTGCTTATTTTGACCGCTGGAAATTTGATACTTTATCTATGAATGCGAAAACTCTTCAAAAAACACAACTTGATGGAAAAATAAATCTTGATTGGGTCAACATTAATGGAAAAGTTTCAGGGCAAATGCTTATAGAAATGACCCATGATGATGTGTTTATGTCCGGAGATGTTTTGCTGGAAAAAGGTTCTGCTGAAATTACACTTGGTACAAAATCCAAATCTACGCCAAAACCGAAGTCGCGCATGGAACAAAAAGTGCAGCTTAATATTGAAATTGGCGAAAAGACTGAAGTTGTTTATCCGAATAGAAAATCGCCTGTTTTTTGGGCGCAAGTTGTTCCCCATACAAAATTTGTTGTTGCTGTTGATAGTGCAATGAATACTTTTGAATTTAAAGGAAATCTAAAACTTCGCGGCGGAGAAATTATGTATGTGGGAAGAAACTTTTACCTAAAAGAAGGAAATTTAGTTTTTGATGCAAACGAAAATTCTATTGATCCGTTTGTTACGCTCAAAGCAGAAATACGAGAACGTGATACAGACGGAAAACAAGTAAAAATTATTTTGTCGGCAGAAAATCAACTTTTAAGCCAACTTTCGCCGTCTTTATCTGCAACACCGGCAAAAAGCGAAGCTGAAATTATGGCACTTTTAGGACAAGCATTGCTTGCAGATTCAACAGATTCAGATGCTCCTATGGCGCAGATTGCAATTAGTCTTATGGATTATGGAATGCAAGTTGCTTTCTTTAGACATGTTGAAAGACAGTTGCGCAATATTCTAAAATTTGATATTTTTTCTTTTAGAACAACAGTTGTTCAAAATACAATGTTGCAGATGTTTAATCTGAATAAAGGTCGGCAAATATCAATTGGTAACTTTTTAGATAACTCAACTGTTTACGTAGGTAAATACTTTGGTGATGCTATTTATGCAGATGCCATGTTGCAGGTTGTTTATGATGAAGCAAAACTTGATAGAAATAAGCTTTTTAGTGGATTACATTTACAGCCTGAGATTGGTTTTGAAATGAACAGCCCATATGCTACAATACGTTGGAGTATTTCGCCTGATATTGCAGATAAATCTTTTTTTAGAAATTTGTTAGTGCCAAGTACATCTTTAACAATTTCTAAAAAGTGGCAGTTTTAAAAATCAACTTTGTATTTGATGATGCAGACAAAATTAGGAGTTTTAATAAATGTATCTAATAAACAGATTGAACGCAAAACGTTTTGTAATTTTTAGTTTTTTGCTTTTTTTTACTACTCTATTACCGCTTTTTGCACAATCTGAAGACTGGTTTTATGGCAAAAAAATTAAATCCATAAAATTTAGTGGACTTCATTATGTTTCGAGAAGTGATGTTTCAGGTATTACAAAAGGGTTTCTCGGCAAAGAATTTTCCGATGATGTTTATTTTGAACTTTTAAGCCGTATCGGTGCATTAGATTATTTTGAATCTTTTGATACGACGATTGTTCCCTCTAATGAAAAATATGAAGCTGTTGAAATTATTTTTACAGTTATAGAAAATCCGATAATTTCTAAAGTTTCATTTGTCGGAAACAAGCGCATTACACGCACAGACTTGTTAGCGCGCATGAAAATGAAAGAAAAAGATATTTTTTCGGAAACGGATCTTGAAAAAGAAGTAAGAACTATAACAGATCATTACCTTTCCAAAGGCTTTACAAATATTCATATAACTACAAAATGGGAAGAAACAGCAAACCGTGAAATTGAAATAACGTTTTTGATTAATGAAGGTATAGCTACTTCAATTCGTTCAATTAAATTTGAAGGAAATCAAATAATTTCGGAACGCACTTTGCTTGGCACTATGAAACTCAAGCCACGTTCTCTGTTCAGCAAAGGCTCGTTTCAAGAAACAAAACTTGAAGCTGATAAACAAGCAATTTTGACATACTATCTTAATCGTGGTTATGTAGATGCTGATATTATTGATGTAATTAGAGAAGATGCCGTTGATGAAAAAGGCAATTCCGTAATTGATTTAACTTTTGTTCTTACAGAAGGCTATCAATACACATATGCTGGAGTTCAATTTGAAGGCAATTATTTGTTTTCATCTGAATATTTAGAAAGCAAATTTAAGATGAGCATTGGAGATGTTTTTAATTATACCAAATTCAATGAATATCTTTCGAATATGTCAGATGCGTATTATGAAAACGGTTATTTGACTACTGTCATTATTCCTGAGCCATATAAAGATGATGATTTACGCCAAATTTCACATTTGATTCATATTCAGGAACGTTCGCGAAGCCATGTTGAAAGCATTACTGTTGTAGGAAACAAAAGAACAAAAGATAATGTTGTTCTTCGCGAAGTTCCAATTCAGCCCGGCGATGTTTTTTCAAGGTCTAAACTTATGGACGGTATGAGAAATCTGTACAATTTGCAGTATTTTTCAGATATTATTCCTGATGTTGTACCCGGTTCAGAAGATGACCTTATGAATATTGTTTTTAATGTTGAAGAACAATCTACAACTTCTATTGAAGGCGGAATAACTTTTTCTGGACTTGCAAACCGAAATACTTTTCCAATATCATTAATTGGTACATGGAAAGATACTAACCTCTTGGGAACCGGTAGACAAATATCTGTAACAGCATCTCTTTCATTTACAGATAGATCTCTTGGATTTACTTATGGCGATAACTGGCTTTTTAATATGCCTATCGGTTATTCTTCGTCTATAAAAGCTTCTTGGAAAACCGAAACAACTTTGCAAAAAGTTTACACGCCGCGAGGTCTTGATGTAACGAATTATAATATGACATATGATGCCATAGACATTACGCTTGATAATTCTATTGGAAAAAGATGGTATCCAGAAGATATGCTTGTAGCTCTTACAGGCGGATTATCAAATTCATTCATTAGAAACAGAATCAAAGCAGGACTTGTTCCTGTAGATTCTACAATTTCAGATTACAACAATAAATGGGGATTTTCCAACGCAGTATGGAGCGCATTTTCTGTTGACAAACGAGATAACAGATATTTTCCGACTTCCGGTTGGTTTGCAAAAGAATCTTTAACATGGACAGGTCTTATTCCAAAACTTGAAAATCAATTTTATTTACGCTCCGATACAATCGGTGAAGCTTATTTTACGCTTTTTGATATTCAAGCTACAGAAAAATGGAATTTTAAAGCAATATTTGCTTTGGTAAGTGGAATAACTGCACTTAAACCCAAAAAATATACGACTATTTCATCTTCTAACAAGCTTTCGATTGACGGTGCTATTATTGGTCGCGGCTGGGATGATATATATTCAACAAAAGGCGATTTTTTATGGACTAACTCTTTAGAGCTTCGTGTTCCGGTTTTGCCGAATATAATTTCAGCACAATTTTTCTTAGATGCGGTTGCTTTAAAGCCAAATCTTCCTTCAATGTCAAATAAAATTAGAGCTGATGATTTTTATTTTAGTTTTGGACCTGGTATTCGTTCTTTGATTCAGCAGTTGCCGCTTTCAATTTATTTAGTAAATACATTTACTATGAAAAATGGAAGATTCAACTGGGGCAATGGGAAAAACCCTGAATGGAAACCTGTGCTTTCTTTTACAATTACAAACTTCTAACAGATTTTTGTGATAAAGGGGATTTAATATGAATAAAAAAATATTTACGACTTTTATTTTTGTTTTTGCTTTTACGGCTGTTTTAACTGCTCAACAGATTACACGATTTGCTGTTGTTGATACTGCTGTTGTTTATCAAACATATTTTCGTGAGTCGGCAGCAGTTAGAAATTATGAATCTACAAAAGCTGAATTTCAAACAGAAATAATGCACCTTACAGATGAGTTGAAAGCTTTGCAAGTTAAAAAAATTGAAGCCCAAAAAGAGAATGATTTATCAAAAGTTCAGCGACTCGAAGGCGAAATTACACAAAAAGCAACTTATCTTACAGAATATACAAGAGCAAAAAATATCAAACTCAATGATATGAAAAAGCGAATTGAATCATCTGATGATTTTTATGAACTTATGTACACCACAATAGCAAGAATTGCCGAAAGCGAAGGCTACAGTATGGTGCTAAGTTTACAGCAAGCAGATGCGGTATTATGGTACAGCACATCTGTAGATATTACAGAAAAAGTAATAAATGAAATTTCTGCACAACGATAAACTGAAGTTATAATAGTCGGTTTTATAAGCCATGATATGCCAGCTTTAATGGTATGTTATGGCACTTTTTTTAATCAATATTATTTTTGACTTTTCCCTTCCGATAAAAATTGATATACTCACACTATGAGTAGCGACAAAAATCTGACACCTATGATGGCTCAGTATCTGTCAATAAGAAATCAATATCCAGACACGATTTTGTTTTTCCGCTTAGGCGATTTTTATGAAATGTTTGAAGAACAAGCCGTTGAAGTTTCAAAGCTTCTTAATTTGACTTTAACACAAAGAGCTTCTGTGCCCATGTGTGGAATTCCGTTTCATGCCTCAAAAATATATATTGCCAGATTGCTTCGACTTGGTAAAAAAATTGCTGTATGCGAACAAGTAACAATGCCAAACGGAAAAGGTATAGTTGAGCGACGCGTAACGGAAATTATTACACCAGGAACAACATTTGAAGAAGATTATCTTGAGCGCGGAGCAAACAATTTTTTAGCATCTCTTACGCTTGTAAAACAGGGAAAAGAATCAGTTTATGCTTTTGCATGGCTTGATGTATCAACAGCTGTTTTTGAAGCTTGCTCGTGGTCAAAATCCGCACATACAGAAGAAGCTTCAAAAAACATTTGCCGAGTTGCACCTTGCGAGCTACTTCTTCCAAAATCTTTAGAAAACGAACCTGTTTTATCAAATTTATTATCAAACATTTCAGGTACAATAGTTTCATATTATCCGGACTGGCAATTTTCGGCTGAAATTGCATATAAACGATTAATATCACAATTCAAAACTGTAAATCTTCGTTCTTTTTCCATTTCCGAAAATTCCCCTGAAATTATTCCAGCAGGATTTCTTTTAGATTATGCAGCAAAAAATGCAGGAAATGATTTAACTCACGTAACTGGAATAAATATTTATCAAAAATCCGATTATCTGAATTTAGACGAATCTTCGCGAAAAAATCTTGAATTGATTTCAAACTTAAAAGACAACACTACTCGTTACACTTTGTATGAAGCAATAAACCACACTTGCACGCCAATGGGAAGCCGCTTGCTTAGGCTGCGCTTATCATCTCCTTTAACTGATGTAAATCAAATAAACCATAGGCAAAACGAAGTTCAGCTTTTAGTTGATAATCCTGAATGCACTGAAAATATTCAAAAAGTGCTTAATGAAATTTCTGATATTGAACGTCTTTCAAGCCGCATAGCGATGGATAGGGCACATGCTAAAGATTTGCTCGCATTGAAAAAAAGTCTAGAATGTTATGTTTCTATGAAAAACGAAACAAAAAAATTCAATCTTTTTGCAAACGATACGGAAAATGCAAAAAAAGTTTCTGAAACAATCGGTAAAGCTATAAAAGAAAATCCTTCAATTTATTTAACAGAAGGAGATATGATTGCTACAGGTTGGTCTTCGGAATTGGATCATTTGCATGATGTTAGAAATAATTTTTCTACAATTTTAGACAATTATCTTGAAGAAGAAAAACAAAGAACAGGAATCCAGAGTTTGAAAATTCGATATAACAGACAAATCGGCTATTATATCGAAGTAACGAAAGCCAATCTTGATTTAGTGCCGAAAGATTATATTCGTAAACGCTCATTTTTGAATGGAGAACGTTATTCAACAAAAAAACTGGAAGAGCTTGAAAATGAACTTCTTTCATCATCAGAGAAAATCATAGAACTTGAAAAAAATCTTTTTATAGCTTTACGAAATGAGCTTAAATCGTTTGTTTCATATTTTTTTATTTGTGCAAAAGAAATTGCAGAACTTGATGTTGCTGCTTCAAATGCATGGTGTGCAAGATATTATCACTGGGTTTGCCCTGTGGTAGATGATTCTAATGTTTTCAGTATAGAGCAGGGCAGACATCCTGTTGTTGAGTTTCATATGCCAGAAGGAGCTTTTGTTCCAAATGATATTTGCCTTGACAAGAAGCCGTTTGTACTAATTACAGGACCGAACATGGCAGGCAAAAGTACATATTTACGACAAAATGCACTTATTGCCGTTCTTGCACAAATAGGAGCATTTGTTCCTGCAAAAAAAGCACATCTTGGAATTGTTGATAAAATATTCTGCCGTGTTGGTGCTTCAGATAATTTAGCGCGCGGTGAATCGACTTTTCTTGTAGAAATGATAGAAACTGCAAATATTTTGCGTTCCGCAACTTCAAAAAGCTTTGTTATTATGGACGAAGTAGGGCGCGGAACTTCAACGGAAGATGGATTATCAATAGCATGGGCAGTGTCGGAATTTTTGCTTAATGTGATAAAAGCAAAAACTTTATTTGCAACTCATTATCATGAATTGACAAGACTTACTCATAATTCTTTACAGCTTTTATGTCTTGAAGTTTTGGAAACAGCAGGAGAAGTTGTTTTCTTAAAACGTGTAAAAGAAGGAGCATCAAAGAATTCTTATGGACTTCATGTAGCGCGCCTTGCAGGAGTGCCCCAAAAAGTTATAGACCGAGCAAAAGAAATTCTTGTAGTTTTGCAAAAACATTCCCCCGCAACGGAAACAATTACAATAGAAAATATCGATAATATCGAAAATATCGAAAGCTTTGCCGAAAATATCGACTCAAAAACCGATGTTTTGAAAAATATTAAAACACAATCAATTCAGCCAAGCCTTTTCAGTGAAGAAGAGTTTATTATTGAAGAAATTCTTTCTATGAATATAGATGAACTTACACCACTTGAAGCACTAAAAAACCTTGCAAGATGGCAGAAACAACTTTATAACAAATAATCAGAAAATAATAAGTTTATAAAAAAATACAGAAAAATCAATTTTTGCATTATATATTATGTATGACAATTAATATTTTTTTTATGCTTATTATTCATTTTATTGAAAAATTTTATTATTTATTAACTTCCCTTTTAAGTGAAAAAAAATGTATTATCTGCGGAAAATCTCACAGTGATTTATGCTTTGTTTGTCAAAACAAGATTTTCGAAAGAGTAAAAATTAATTTTTTTTGCCGACGCTGCGGTCGCCCTTTAACAGATGATTTTAAAATTTGTATAAATTGTTTGAACAGACCCATATTTTTTGAATTGAAAGCTGCCCGCTCATTAACTGTTTATGGAAAAAATCAGCAAACATTTATATATCATTGGAAATTCAACAAAAAAAGAATGCTTGGAATAACAGCTGCTTTTAAATTGTATGATGTGTATAAAAAATTATATAAATCCATTCCTGTTGTTCCCGTTCCGCCGAGAAAAAAAACAAACAAAATAGAAGAAATGAATTATGATTGTGTAAAAGATATTGCTTTTATTTTCAGATTTTGTTTTAACGTGAAAATTATTGAACCGTTAATAAGAATTGATTCCGAAGAACAAAAATATAAAAGTTTTGCAAATCGAATAGATAAATCCAAAAAAAGATATGCACTTAAAAAAAATCATCAAATAAACAGCCGTTCAGTAGTAATTTTAGATGATATAATGACAACAGGTGCAACTTTAGAAGAATGCGCCTTGCTTTTAACATCAGCCGGTGTGGAAAATGTTTATGCAATTACGTTGTTTTGCGATTAAACAATATCAGCTATTTCCCGTTTTTTAACCAAGAAGCAATAACATTAGCTACAGTTTCTGCACTTTGGTCAACTTCGTAAGTCTTTTTTGTATATGCACTTGTATCTGTATACAATGCTTCTTCTGGAACAATTCCTTTTAACATACCTTTTTTTAACATTTCCGTTAGAACCGCTATTTCTTGCTGAATATTTATAGAATGCCCCAATTTCTTTAAAGCTTTTCGGATTTTTTTAAGTTCATTTGTACTTAAAAACCCACACACTATAGAAGCAGTACCCGAGTCCATTTCACCTAAAAAAATTGCAGCTTTTTCCACACCTTTTAATTTAGGACCAACAGTTTCTTTATAAAAATAATCTCCCATAAAATTATCCTTTTACTGCATTTATTAAGCATAATTACAATATCATTGTTTTGGCATTTAGTAAAATGGTTTTATCTAAACTTGGCGTTTTGCCACAAAGACTCTGATTTTAGATAGCTCCCCCGCAACACACCCGGCTTTCAAGTTTGGGTTTTGCGTTTGGGTTGGAGCTATAAGTTTGGGATTAATCTGGCAAAACCCGTAGTTTGCGGCGAGCGCAAACTACAAAGCTTTTGCTCCAAGTAACTAATCAGCTAAAAGACA
>JAAYQG010000028.1 GCA_012519415.1 Treponema sp.
AGTTCTAATTTGAGTCTTTTGGCTTAAAATAAAAAAAGCAGGTTGCTTAGGCAATCTGCTTTTTTTATTTTAAATTTTCTTTACGAAATGTTTTAAAGATTGTTGAAATATGTTACATCTTGAATTCTTTACCTAGATAGATTTTTCTTGCTGTTGCTGATTGAAGAATTTCATCTTTGCTACCTTGTGCTGCAATTTCTCCTGCGTTTATAATAATTGCACGGTCTGTAATTTCAAGTGTATCTCTAACGTTGTGGTCTGTTATTAATACTCCAATTCCGCGATTTGCAAGAAGTCGTACAGTCGATTTTATGTCTGCAACAGCAATAGGATCAATGCCCGCAAAAGGTTCGTCAAGAAGCAAAAATTTGGGTTCTATTGCAAGAGAGCGGGCAATTTCTGTTCTTCTGCGTTCTCCGCCGGAAAGTGTATATGCTTGTTGCTTTCTTATTCTTCCAATAGAAAATTCATCTATAAGTTCTTCGAGTTTTGCTTTTTTTTGAGCTAGTGATAAATCGCGGCGTTTTTCAAGCACTGCCCAAATGTTTTCTTCTACTGTAAGTTTTCTAAAAACAGAAGCTTCTTGTGGTAAGTAACTTATTCCCATATGTGCGCGCTTGTACATAGGAAACTTTGTAATGCATTTGCCGTCGCAAAAAACTTCGCCTTGTGTTGGTCTGTAAAATCCTACAATCATATAAAAAGTTGTAGTTTTACCGGCTCCGTTTGGACCTAAAAGCCCTAAAATTTCTCCTGTTTGCATAGAAAAATCAATGCCTCTTACAGCTTGTTTTTGGCCGAAATATTTATATAAACTGGATACGCGTAATATACCTGCTTCGTCTAATTTTGTTGAAATTGCCATTTTAATTTTCTCCGCTTTTAACATTTCCACTTACTTTGCCGTCAAGAATTATTTCTTCTGTTTCGATATTTAATGTTATTTTTTGAGCTGTAAAAATATCTTCACCGCGTACTATTTTAGGGTTTCCTGTCAAGTCAACAGTCTTTTCGTTTTTTTTATAAACAGCAAGTGCTCCTGAGCCTTTGTTTTGGTTTTTATTCAATGTAACATTAACTTGAAGCAGTGCGATTTCCGTATTTAAATCATATTCCATAAGTTGAGAGTGAGCTTCAACATCTTCTGTTGTATCTTTTAGCGTTACATTGCCTTCAAAATAAACAAGCTTTGTTTCTCTGTCATAAAAAAGTTTATCGCACCAAAAATCAAATCCTGATTTTTTAGAATTTCCTGAAACATATCCGCTTGCCGTAACATAACGATAATTATCACCTTCAAGCTCAATAAAATTTGCAGTAATTCTAAAAGAATCTGTGGAAATAGTTGCATTTCTTTCTAAAATAGTCTTTTCATTTGAGTTTCCAACTGAACCGTACATATAATCAGCATTAAAAGAAATTTTTTCGCCAAAAAATGCAAGTGAACAAAATAAAATCAGAAAAAACATCAAAAAAAACTTTTTCATCAAAAAACCTCAAAATAAAAATTGAAGCAAAATTAATTTTTGCTTTCGATTATTCCATTTATTTTTCCATTGAAAGCAAATTGCATTGAAAGGCCGCTTAATACAAAACCTGTTCCTGAAGCAAAAAAACTCGATTCTCCGCTATTTTGCGGCACTTTTGAAACAGTTACTATAGAATCCTTGTCGGAAACTAATTGATTTGTCTTGCTGTTCCATTTGAAATTATTGGAATTAATCGATATTCCATTTTTCGTGTCTGTTATGTTTGTATTTCCAAGAAGTATAAAAATTGAATTTCTATTGTCTATTTTTATAAAATCAGTGTTGCCAAAAGATATTGTGCTGCCGTTTTTTTCAAATGCTTTGAAAGAAACATCTTTGCCATAAACTACATCTTCTTCTTTGAAAATTTCCAAAACCGTAGCTTCCAAAAATGCTGTTTCAGAAAGTTTTTCAATTCGTGTAAATTTTGCGCCGGAAAGAATCATTTCTGGAACAATATTTGTTTGTTTATTGTTTTGATTTCCATAATCAAGGGAACATGAAAAAATTAAAAGCGGTAATATTAAGCAAATTAAGAAAAAAGCTTTTGTCATATTTCTCCAAACATACTTGTAATTTGCAGGATAAATTTTCTTATCATTTATATTGCCATAATTTAGCTGATTTTACAATATATGGCTTTGCGGTTATGAGCCGTAAAAAAGATTTTGCGCAATTTGATGTGCAAAATTTTAAGGTTCTGTTCTTTGAATTTTATCAAATACAAATATTTTTGTTTTTATTTATGTTTACATTCTTGTTTTCTATTAATCGTTTGTGTTAATATAGAGTACGTTATGAAATATGGATTTGACAACGAAAAGTATTTAAAGATTCAGTCTGAGCATATAAAAGATCGTATATCTAAGTTTGGTAATAAACTCTATTTGGAATTCGGCGGGAAATTATTTGATGATTGCCATGCATCTCGTGTTTTGCCCGGTTTTCAGCCGGACAGCAAATTGCGTATGCTTATGCAGCTTGCTGATTATGCAGAAATTGTTATTGTTGTAAGTGCAGTTGATATAGAAAAAAATAAAATACGTGGCGACTTGGGCATTACTTACGATATGGATGTTTTGCGTTTGAAAGTTGAATTCTCAAATCGCGGCTTGATGGTTGGTTGTGTTGTTATAACAAATTATCAAGGGCAAACTTCTGCTGATATTTTCAGACAAAAGCTTGAAAAAATGGATATAAAAACTTATCTTCATTACACAATTGAAGGGTATCCGTCTAATATTGCATTAATTGACAGCGAAGCCGGTTATGGAAAAAACGATTATATAGAAACTACAAGACCTCTTGTTGTTGTAACGGCACCCGGTTCTGGCAGTGGAAAAATGGCGGCTTGTCTTTCGCAGCTTTATCATGATAATAAAAAAGGCATAAAAGCCGGTTATGCAAAATTTGAAACTTTTCCAATATGGAATTTGCCTTTGAAACATCCGGTAAATCTTGCATATGAAGCCGCTACCGCAGACTTAAACGATGTAAACATGATAGATCCGTTTCATCTTGAAACTTATGGAAAAACTACTGTCAATTACAACCGTGATGTTGAAATTTTCCCTGTATTGAATGCTATTTTTGAAGGAATTTACGGCTACAATCCTTATAAATCGCCCACCGATATGGGTGTAAATATGGCCGGCTATTGCATTTTTGACGATGAAGCATGTTGCGAGGCTTCTCGTCAAGAGATAATACGTCGCTATTATAATGCGTTGGGGCGGCTTGCTGAAAATAATGCTACTGATTCGGAAGTTTATAAGCTTGAACTTTTGATGAATCAGGCGAAAATTACAACAGATAATCGGCGTGTAACTATAAAAGCAAAAGAGCGTGCATTACAAACGGGTTTGCCGGCTGCGGCTATTGAACTTCAAGATGGAACAATTATTACTTCAAAAACATCTGATTTGCTTGGTGCTTGCGCTGCGTTGTTGTTGAATGCTGTTAAACATCTTGGCAACATAAATCATGATGTTCTTTTAATTCCGTCTTCAATTATTGAGCCTATTCAGGAGATGAAGGTTAAATATCTTAAAGGCAAAAATCCAAGACTTCATACAGATGAGGTTTTAGTTGCGCTTGCTATGCTTTCGAAAAACGATCAGAATGCAAAAATTGCAATTGAGCAATTGCCAAAATTGCAAGGAGCACAAGTTCATACAACTGTTATGCTTTCGGAAGTTGACAGAAAAATCTTGAAAAAATTATGTATCGATTTTACAAGCGAGCCTGTAAAAAAAGAGGCTAAAAGCTTTTAAAATGATAAGTAATAATGTATTCAAAAACGACATCAAAGCAGTTTTACATTATTAAATAATTTGTCATTTACTTTTTATGTTTTCTGCGTTAAAATAAATAAACCCGTCTAAATGTAGCTGTTTATAGCTTCTGATGTGGAATCTTTTGTTGTTCAAATTACTTTTGTTTTGGGCAGCTCATTTTAAGGAATGAACATGATTGATTTATTATCTGATGAAGAATTTGATTTATTCAGAACTGTTATTTATAAAGAATGTGGAATTTCTTTTTCAGATACAAACCGTTCCATTTTGGACAGCCGGCTTAATGATCGTTTGCGCGAAACGGGTATTCCGACTGTTAGAGATTATTACAATAAAATCATTGCTGATGATGAAGAAATGAAAGTAATGCTTGATACCATTACTACAAATCTTACACGATTTTTTAGAAATCAATCACATTTTGATACTTTGTCAAATTATATTATTCCTGAATTGGTTAATTATAAAAAAAGCCGCGGTGAAACAAATATTAATGTATGGAGTGCCGGCTGTTCAACTGGCGAAGAACCATATTCTATTGCAATGTTGTTAAAAGATATTTTGCCGTCTTCTTTTACTTTTAAGATTATAGCTTCGGATTTATCATTAAAATCACTTATGATTGGACAGAGCGGGTTTTATGTAAAATCACGAGTTACTGGTATTCCTGATAATTATTTGAAACGTTTTTTTGATGAAACTAACGATGGTTATCAGGCTAAAAAGGAATTAATGTCAACTGTTCAATTTGATTATCATAATTTGAAACATGATTCAGGTTTGCGTAATCTTGACATTATTTTCTGCCGAAATGTACTTATATATTTTGATGAAGCTGCTCAACTTGAAGTTGTAAATCGTTTCTGGGATGCCCTTGCGTCTAAGTCTTATCTTTTTATAGGACATTCCGAATCGCTTTTTGGAATGAAAACAAAGTTTCAGTTTTTAAAGACAAATTGGGCTTGCCTTTATCAAAAGAATGTATGAAATTTTGGAAAAGTAAGGATGCACAATTATGGATATTATTTCAGTATTGATTGTTGATGATTCTGCGCTTATGCGTAATTTAGTAGGGCGCATTATTGAGCGAACGCCGGGGCTTGAGATTGCAGATAAAGCTATGAATGGAGAATTTGCACTCGCAAAGATTCCTTTTTGTAAGCCGGATATCATAGTTCTTGACATTGAAATGCCTGTAATGAACGGCATTGAATTTTTAAAAGAGCGCAACCGACGTGGTATTGATATTCCTGTAATTATGCTTTCTAGCCTTGCGAAAGAGGGTTCTAAGATTACAATGCAATGTCTTGAGCTTGGTGCTTCGGATTTTGTTACAAAACCCTCCGGTTCAGATTCTCCCGATATTGCAAGTGTTGCAGATAGATTAACAGAGCTTTTGATTGGTTATGGCTCAAAATATGTATCAAAAAAGTTAAAACGCCCTGTACATATTCCAGAACCTGCATTTATTACAGAACAGTCTAAAGCTTCTTCATTGCTTTCTCGTGCAGCGTCTTCGTTAAGCAAGGCTTCTGAACAATCGCCTATTTCTAAAACTGTTCCAAGTTCTTCAGTTCCTTCTGCATTTGGTCAGCAGCCAAAAAAAACTGAATCAGCGGCTGTTGTGCCTATAAGAGAAGGCGGCAAAATAGAAATAATTGCTATTGGTGTTTCAACAGGTGGGCCAAATGCTTTGCGCGAAGTTTTTAGAGATATAGATCCGGAGCTTGAGCAACCTGTACTTGTTGTTCAGCATATGCCGGCAGGTTTTACGGAAGAATTTGCAAATAGTTTAAATAACATTTGCCCGCTTGAAGTAAGAGAAGCAAAAGAAGGAGATGTCGTTAAAAAAGGACGTGTTTTAATTGCTCCCGG
>JAAYQG010000004.1 GCA_012519415.1 Treponema sp.
CTACAGACCAAGCCTATGAAGTTCAACCTGGCGATTGTCTATGGGAAATAGCAGCACAGGCAAACAATAAGGATGGTGGCAACCGTACGGCACAGCAATTAGCAGAACAGAATAATATTGCAAATCCGGATTTAATTTATCCTGGAGATATAATATATATACCGTCAACACCAACACCGCCATCACAACCTGCACCATCAGCACCAGCTCCTGAAGCCCCGGCTCCAGCAGCACCGGCACCGACTGTACCAACACCAAAAGTATACGGACAAGTAAATCCAAATGCTGTAAAAGGTCAATTTGTGTTTTTTGAAGTATCAAAATCAGCGGGAATAATGAATGTATATGTTTCAAGACATGCAGACACACATCAAGTTGATATAGTTGCAAGTATTCCTGTTGTTACGAATGTAAACAAAAATAATCCTGATAATTCAAATCCAACTGATACAAACAGGCGTCAAGGGAATGGAACAAATCCGACACAAGTTCCAAATGGGATTTATGAAATAACTGCAGAAAAAGCTCCCGCTGATGCAAATAACAGATATGGTGCACCAGGGCATGGATTGTATGTCAATGTACAGCAGGATTTAAAAGTGCCAAAGACAAGATCAGATAATTTTGGAGAATTTGTTAGAGATGATGGATATGAAATTCATATTACAGACTCATTTTTTACTAATGGTTGTATAGGTATACATTATAATAAATCTAGTAAAGAGTCTAAAAAGCAAGCTGAATATATTCAGGACTATTTAAACTATCTTTACAGAGACATGAAGTCTTCAAAAAACAAAACTTTTATAGAATATAAGGACTAACAAATGAAAACAAACAAATTGATTTTTTTATGTTTATTTATATTAACAACTTTTACTTTATATGCTCAAAAAACAATAAAACTTAAACGACCTGTTTTTTCAAAACATGATTGTACTGGTTATGAAGATGTTATTTTGAAAACAGATGAGACAGGAAGAATTTGTTCCCTGTCTTATGGTGACAGTTTTAATACAGAAGCAGTGATTAACCGAGAATCAAAAACAGAATATTTTTATCGTAATAACAAACCATATAAAGAAAGAATATTTACTGATTATGAATTAACCAAAACTGATTCATCGTTTACATTTCAAGCTCTAAAAAAAGAAAATATGAGTGTATTTTATGTTTTTTCATCGGGTATATTAAAAGAATATTATTATCATAATGATAGAGAACCAGATTTAGAGCATTATTACATATATAAAACGAATGATAATAATTATTCAGTTTCTATCTGTAAACATAGGCAAAATATTATGGGTAAAATGGATTTTGATGATTATATCAATATAATTGAATATCCTGTACAAGCAATAAATCAACTTAAAACAGCTGACAAGGATATAAATACATACAATGCAAGAATTTTGATATGGCATAGTTTTGAAACCTTGATACCTTTTTTGATTCTTGATGATGGAATAATAAGTACGCCTAAGAGCTATAAAGCGACTTCCGCATTAAGAGAGAAAAATGCTTTTTATGCAGCTGAAAATTTAAGAACCGTTTCTGGATTACCTTGGGCATCTGCAAATGGTTATGGAATTGAGGATAAAATAACTATAGAACTTCCGCGACATTGTTTACTTAAATTAGATTTTTACAACGGCTATCAGTCTGAAACAAGAAAAGATTTGTATAAGGCAAATTCAAGGGCAAAAAAAATAAGAATAAAAAGCCTTGAATCAGAA
>JAAYQG010000029.1 GCA_012519415.1 Treponema sp.
CATTGGTTCCTTTCTAGGTGCAAGGTTTTTTGGGGTTTCCTTGATTTTATCGTGCACCTGTATCTGGAATTTTATACCTATTTCTTTATATTGTAAAGACCTCTTCCTTTTTCAGGAAGCCCTATGTCTATTGAAGATTATAGAAAAACCCCTTTTTTTCCAATCTTCCATGGTTTAATTACGAATTTACGGGATTTTTTGAATAATCAATTTTCACAAAGGGTTGTATTTTTTTTGTACATCAGCCCTTTGTGTACCGTTCAAACAGGAGTAATCCCAAACAGTGAAAAATGCAAAGCAAGCAAAAATAATCCGCCTTTCGCACCAATCCTCGCCAGTTTGCGCAAGGCGCAAACTGGCAGGGTTTGCTGGCATAAACCCAAATTTGTGGTATAATTCCAAAGCGAAACAGGCTTTGTAGTTTTGCTAGATTAATCCCCAAATTTTTAGATTAACCCCAATGCGATGCCCAAGCGGCGTTTTGTCGGTTGTTCTCTAAATTTGTAGCTCCAATCCCAAACGCAAAACGCAAACGCCCCGTGTAGTTTTCACTTGCCGAATAAACGATATTTTAGAGCCACCTGCAACAGGAAAAGGATGTGCAAAATGAAAAAAATGATTTTGTTGTTTTTAATTTTTTCTATGGTTTATTCTGTATCTTCCGAAGAATATAAGCTGCCTGACGGTTCTGTATATATAGGCGAAATGAAAAACGGCTTGTTTGATGGACAAGGACAGCAGATTTTTCAGAACGATGCAAAATTTACAGGAGAATTTTCTAACGGTCTGTACAATGGATATGGAACTTATGAATCTCACCTATATACATATGAAGGAGAATATGTTAATGGTCTGATGGAAGGAGAAGGTACAGTAAAATATTTTAATGGCACAACATACACAGGTTCTTTTAAAAATAATGATTTTAATGGACAAGGACAAATTATTTATTTTGATGGAAGTATGTATGCAGGAGATTTCAAAGACGGTTTAAAAGATGGTCAAGGTTTTTGGTCTTTTTCTGATGGCAGTGCCTATTCAGGCGGATTCAGCAAAGATACTTTTGAAGGCAAAGGCATATATAGATTTTCCGATGGACATGCACATATGGGATATTGGACAAAGGGTCAGTTGAATGGATAAGGTTCTGTAATTTATCCTGACGGAAAAGATGTAAATGTCGTTTTTGAAAAAGGCATAATAAAAGACATAAAGAGCAAAAAAACCTTTCCCCTTGCAAAAGTGCTACTACTTATTTTGTCTATTTTACAAGTTTTGCTTTTAATAGAAAATTTCCGCTTGAGAAAAATGTTGAAAAACAGCAAGTAAAAATTCAAAACACAATTCTCGCCGCAAACTACGGGTTTCGCTAGATTAATCCCCAAATTTTTAGATTAACCCCAATGCGATGCCCAATCGGCGTTTTGCCAACATAAACCCCAAAATTTGTAGATTAACCCAACCAAACGACCAATCCTCAAGTTTTTGCCCCGCAAAAACTTGGCGTTTTGCCGGTTGTTCTCTAAATTTGTAGCTCCAATCCCAAACGCAAAACGCCCTTTCCCTTTAGAATCATTTGTGCTAGACTTGCAGAAAATTGATTAACAATACGTTTTGGGAGGAACATAAGTTTATGGAAGAAATATTAAATCTATTGAAAGAAAATGCACGACTTACAGTCGAAGATATGGCTGCGATGACAAAAAAAACGCCTGAAGAAGTTACATCAATTATTAAAAAATTTGAAGACAGCGGCGTAATTCTTAAATATTCTGCGATTGTAAATCCGGAAAAAGATTTTGAAGCAAAAGAAAAAGTCCGTGCGGAGATTCAGATTCAAGTGCAGCCACAGCGCGAACATGGTTTTGACGCTCTTGCAGACCGCATTTATAGATTTCCGCAAGTAAAATCGCTTTATCTTATGAGTGGCGGCTATGATTTCAAAATTATAATAGAAGGCGATTCTCTAAAAGAAGTCGCACTTTTTGTTTCGGAAAAACTTTCAACACTTGAAGGTGTTCGCTCCACAAAGACTAACTTTGTCTTAAAAACTTACAAAGAAAACGATATTCTTTATATAGAAGATGAACGCGACATCCGCGAAGGAGTTCAACCTTAATGAACGACAGAAAAGATAGGCTTTCAAGTAAAATGATGGAAATTCCTCCTTCCGGCATTCGTAAATTTTTTGAATTGTGCATAGGTCATGATGATATTATTTCACTTGGAGTTGGGGAACCTGATTTTTCAACTCCATGGATAATCCGAGAAGAAGCATTTTATCATCTTGAAAAAGGGCATACTTCATATACTTCAAACTGGGGTTTGTTAGAACTTAGAGAAGAAATTGCTAAATATTTAGAACGCTATGAGCTTTTTTATGATGCAAAAACAGAAATTCTCCCTACGATTGGTGCATCTGAAGCACTTGACCTTGTTCTGCGGTCAATTCTGAATCCCGGTGATGAAATAATTGTATGCGAACCATGTTATGTAAGTTATCAGCCTCTTGCAACATTATGCGATGCAAAAGTTATTCACCTTGATACAAGTAAAAATGGTTTTTATCCAACAGCGGAACAAATTGAACAAGTATGTACTCCGAAAACAAAAGCTGTTATGTTTTGTTCGCCGAGTAATCCTACAGGAAGAATTATTCCGGCTGATGAACTTGAGAAAATATCAGAAGTTGTGAAAAAACACAAAATTTGGTGTTTGAGCGATGAAATATACTGTGAGCTTTTATACGATGACCATAAACATGTTTCAATCGGAAAATTTCCGCAAATGAAAGATTTTACTGTAGTTTTCAACGGCTTTTCAAAAGCATTTGCAATGACAGGTTGGAGAATTGGCTACATTGCAGCACCACACGATTTGCTTGTTCAATGTTGCAAATTGCATTCGTATAATTCAATTTGCCCGCCTATTTTCAGTCAATATGCAGCAGCTGAAGGATTAAAGCACGGCTGGTCTGAAGTGGAAAAAATGCGCATAAGTTATCAGCAAAGGCGCAACATTATGTACAAGGCTTTTACAGAAATGAATTTGCCCTGTTTTGAGCCTGAAGGTGCTTTTTATATGTTTCCAGACATTCGTTCGACCGGCATGACATCTGAAGAATTTGCCACAGAAGCAATTAAAAAACACAATGTTGCAGTTGTTCCCGGCACATGCTTTGGTGTTGGCGGCGAGGGATTTATTCGCTGCTGTTATGCTACAAACATCAACAAATTGAAAGAAGCATTAAGGCGCATAAAAACGTTGGTTGAAGCTCACAGAACATAAGATTCATTATAATTAGATAAATTATGAACCGTTCAAGTCGTTCATAAATATATTTATAATCCGGATTTTCGAAGGCTAAAAGCCCTTTGAATCGCTTCGCAATTTATCGTAAGTTTAGACGGAAGCAAAACCGAACTTGAAAAAGTGTCCTCTCTATTAAAAAGTTTAAGTATAATATGCAAGGAGTTCATTTTAATGTCTTTTCTTAATGTTGAACATCTTTCTTTTACATATGCTGAAAATACGGAAAATCAAAAAGTTGCACTTTCCGATATTTCATTTTCATTATCAAAAGGCGAATATTTGGTTGTTACCGGTTCAAATGGTTCTGGCAAAAGCACATTAGCTAGAATTATTGCAGGGCTTCTGAAAGCGCAAAGCGGTTCCGTTTCAGGCGATTCATTCAGAAAAAATGATTCACACAAAAAAACGCAGAAAAAAATTCCTATAACGAGCGTGCCGAATGGAATGGTTATGCAGAATGCCAAAAATCAATTGATTGCCGAAACTGTTATAAAAGACGCAAGTTTTGGTCCGGAAAATCTAAATTTGCCAAAAGATGAATGTATAAAACGAGCGGAACAAGCTCTTGAATTAATGGATATGCTTAATGCGCGTGAGCAACTTACAGCTACACTTTCCGGCGGACAGCAGCAAAAACTTTGCATTGCCGGCATTCTCGCTCTAACGCCTGAGCTTCTTATTCTTGACGAAGCTCTTTCTATGGTTGATCCGGAACGACGCGGTATAATTCTCAATTACATAGATGAATATCACAAAAACGGCGGAACAATTTTAAGCATAACACACAACAAAGACGAAGCTTCAAGGTCAACAAGATTAATTCATTTACAACAGGGAAAAATTGTTTTTGATGGAACTTTTCCTGAATTTTCTAAAACCCATTCGTTTTTTTCTCCAACATACGAAAAACGGAAAATAACAACTTCTTTAGATGAAAAAACAAAAAATAACATAATTATCAATGTTGAAAACCTTGAATATACATATCCTAAACAGACTGAACTTTTCAAAAATTTTTCACTTTCAATACAAAAAGGAACGCTTACGGCAATAATCGGTCAATCCGGTTCTGGTAAAAGTACGCTATTCGAGCTGCTTTCGGGGTTGCTTATTCAAAAAAGCGGAAACATTTATGCAAAATCAAGGCCGGTGCTAGCAGGACAAGATTGCGCTTCAACAATTTTTGAAGAATTTGCAGCTGACGATGTTGCATATGGTCCGCAGCAATTGGGACTTTCTGGCAAAGCACTTAAACAAGCTGTTAAAAACGCAATGGACACAGCAGGTGTTCCGTTTAACGATTATGCAGACAGACGCACAACTTTTCTTTCTGGTGGCGAAAGACGGAAACTATCAATTGCAGGAATAATTGCACTTGATGCGGAAATATATTTATTTGATGAACCAACAGCAGCTCTTGATCCTGAAAGTGCAGTTGCAACAATAAAATTGATGCAAGATTTATGTAGCAGCGGCAAAACAGTAATTTTTAGCACACACAGAATAGAAGAAGCGGAAGCAGCAGACAGAACAATTATACTTGATCAAGGCAAAATAATAAGTGATTCTGCACAAATAAAAAACAGTGCATATAACGAGCTATATAAAGTTACACCGTATTCAAACGCAGCTGATATTGCATCTTTGTCAAGTTCCGCAATCGGTAGCTATAACAAAGGCAATTCAATAATTCATAAAATGAGTCCGCTTGCAAAATATATTGTATTGCTTTTTTTCTTTATTACTGTTTTGACTGCTCCGTCAATTTTGCTACTTTCTGTAATATGCACTTTGAGCGTTGTTTATGTACTACTTGCACAATATCCAATAAAGAAGCTTTTCAAGAACTTTCTCATTGTGCTTCCGTGGATTAGCATTTTCTTCATTTTTCAGCTTTGTTTTTTTCCGCCTCAAAGCAATGAAAAAGTTATCGCATCATTTTATTTTATTTCTCTAACTACAAGAAAAATTGAGCTAGGTTTATACACAACTCTTCATTATTTGGGCATTTTATGCTCACTTTCCGCCTTTGTTCACACTTCAACAGAAAGCGATATAACAGACGGAATGGAAGCATTATTAAAACCGTTTTCGTTTTTGGAAATTCAAACAAAACATATTTGTCTTATAACAAGCATTATTTTCAGATTTATTCCACTATTAATGGAAGAAGCTGCAATTATCTTAAAAGCACAAACTGTGCGTTCAAGCGGCACGTTAAGTCAACCGCAAAAAAAAAGCAGCATTCTTTCAAAATTTAGACTTCTTTTGCCATTGTTTATACCGCTTTTTATTAGAACTTTGCAGCGCGCAGAATTGCTAGCAGAAGCATTAGATGCACGATATTATGGATATTACTAAAATCTGCAAACATTTACGGAGATTTGATTGAATAATTCAAACTTTCACATTAAACCTGACGGCAAAAATGAATTTCACTTTTGTCCAAATTGCAACTCTAAAAACATAAAAACAATAACCGACATAGGCACCACTCATTGGATATGCCCCGACTGCGATTACGATCTTTACAACAACAATGCTGCTGCAGTTGGACTTTTTTTGATTGTTGAAAATAAATTGCTCGTTTTTAGCCGTGTAAAAGAACCGCAAAAATCAAAACTTGGAATTCCCGGAGGTTTTGTAAATAAAGGCGAATCTTTAGAAGAAGCATGTATAAGAGAGTGCAGCGAAGAAATTGGCATAATTCCAAAAGAAATAAATTATTTGTGCAGTTTTCCGAACGTATATCCTTATAAAACATTAGTTTATTCAACTTGCGATGCATTTTTTTTCACTGAATATAGAGGAAATTCGGAAGAATTTTTATCAAGCATAAAAACGCTAGACGGCGAAGCTGAAAATTGTAAGCTAATTTCACTTGAAAATCTGAATTCGGACGACTTTGCTTTTGAATCAATGCGAAAAGCTGTTGCTGTTTTGAAAAAACGCTTGCAAAAATAGCTCATACACTTTTTTCAATTCAAAAAAAGCTGTATAATAAAAACATGAAGTATACTTTTATTATTCCGTTAGTAACAATTATAGCTATAATCGCTGACATTGTTTTTAGAATTGTAAATCAGAAAAATGTAAACCAATCTTTGGGGAAATGTATTCTTCCACTAACACGCAGAATAAAGTAAACAAATTTTATTTTGATTGCACTTATTTTTATTTTTACCACATTATTATTTTTTAGAAAATTTGAACTTTGGATGGAATGTATTTTCGCATTAATAGCAATAATGGCTGTAGATATTGTAATTCAAGATTATTTTCTTCATCAACTTGTCGGCATTTACGAAAACGCAATAATCACTCTTGGGAAAAAACTTCTAAAAGAAAATGTTAATTCATTTCCTACTTTTGAATATGAAAACGATTCAGAAAGCGACTCGACTGTTCCCCCAAACATGATAAAAACAGTTACAGAACAAACAGGCATTGTTTATCTTGAATTTGTTTCTCCGGAAGAACGCAACGAAGCTGCAAAAGTTTTAAAAAACTGGCTTTAATTTTTTAAATAAAATTATCTCTGTTTCTGAATTTCAAAACAATTGGAAAAAGCAATCATAAAAAAAGCTCAAAGATTCAAATTAAATCTTTGAGCTTTCAGGCGCCGAGCAGAATCGAACTGCTGCATAACGGTTTTGCAGACCGCTACCTTACCGCTTGGGTACGGCGCCATAGTTAATAAAACTATACCAAAAACAACATTGAATGTCTAGGGGCTTCAAGTTATTTGAGAACATTTCAATGATTTTACACTTGAAGCCGAATACAAAATCGGCTATTCTTTTAAGTATTATGGTAGATAAACATTTTGATTTTGTTATTATAGGCGGCGGAGTAGCAGGCCTAACAGCAGCGCAATATGGCGCACGTGCAAATCTTTCAACAGCGGTTATTGAAGCGGCTTCAAATGGCGGTCAATCGTTGCTGATAAATGATTTGGAAAATTATCCGGGCGTGTTTCCAGCAATTTCAGGCTATGAACTTATTGATGCAATGGTTAAACAAGCAAAATCTTTTGGCGCAGAATTTATTACTGCAACAGTTAAATCCTTAGAGAAAAAAGAATCTGGGTTTGAACTTGCAACAACAAAAGGAATTATCGCCGCAAAAGCTGTTCTGCTTGCAACAGGCGCGAAACATCGGCATTTGAACATTGACGGAGAAGAAAAACTTATCGGCAAAGGTGTTTCTTATTGTGCTTCTTGCGATGGTCCTTTTTTTAGAAACAAGCGCATAAGCGTAATTGGTGGCGGAGATGCAGCATTTGATGAAGCTACATTTCTTTCGAACCTTACCGATAAAGTTTATCTCATTCACAGAAGAGAAGCTTTTAGAGCGCAAGCGGCTGTTGCAGAACGTGTAATGAATAATCCAAAAATCGAAAAAATGCTTAATAAAATTCCAGTAAAAATAAATGGAACAGAAAAAGTTGAATCTATTGTTTTAAAAGATGTAAAAACAGGCGAAGAAATTGTACATGAAACAGACGCTGTTTTTGTATTTGTAGGAATGGATCCACAGACAGAACTTGTTGATTTTGTTCAAAAAGATAGCAGCGGATATGTAGTTACAGATGAAAACATGGAAACTTCCGTAAAAGGGCTTTTCTGTGCAGGCGATGTTCGTGCAAAGCCATTTAGGCAGATAGTTACTGCTGCTGCAGATGGTGCTTATGCTGCACATTCTGCCGAAAAATATATTCGCGGTGAATGAACAATCTAACCACAAATTGATTGACGCAAAAGTCGGGGAATTAATTTCTTCACGTGAATTATTAAGCAAACAAAGGTTTTTTAGTGCAACATAAATTTTCTCCTAAACCGATTCTAAAAATTTTCCTCATTTTATGTCGAACATCAGTTTTGTGGTTATGTTTTGCATCGATTTTATGCTTAACGTTGCCATTGTTCAGTTGCAAAAAAGATGTTTCAAAAAATATGGATTTGGAACTTACAGAAGAGCAGCTTGCAGAACAAAAGCAATTCGAACTTTCTGCGGAAGAAGAAGTTAAAGAATTAGTAAAACAAAAAGCAGCTAACGATATTGACTTAAATTTTTGGAGTAATTATCCGGCTGATATACTTGCGGAAGAAATTACACGCCGCATGACTGATGAAGAATTACTTTCACAGCTTTTTATGTTTGGCTGGGCAGGTGCAGAACCAAGTAAACTTGTAACTTATTGGGTTGAAAAACGTAATATCGGTTCAATCAAAATATTTGGCTGGAACACAGACAACATTGAACTTGTAGCTAAAAATATTACAACGCTTCAAAACAAAGCTATGAGCGGTCGATTTAAAATTCCGCTTTATGTTGCAACAGACCAAGAAGGCGGCTGGATTAGGCATGTAAAAGGAAACACGAGCGACACACCCGGCAATCTTGCGATTGGTGCTTCTGGTTTTCCGCAAGACGCATTTTACACCGGCTATTATATTGCAAAGGAATTACGCTCAATCGGCATAAATATGAATTTTGCTCCGTCTGTAGATTTATACATAAATCACAACTCGACAATTATCGGACCGCGCTCGTTTGGTGATAATCCGGAAAAAGCCGCAATTCTTGCAACCGCATTCGCTGCAGGAACAAAAAAAGCCGGCGTAATTCCGACGGCAAAGCATTTTCCAGGTCATGGCGATACAGAAATTGATTCGCATGGAAAACTGCCCGTAATAGATATTGACAAAGATACGTTTTTTAACAGGGAACTTGTTCCATTTAAATATCTTATAGAAGAAAATATTCCTGCAATAATGACAGGTCATATTGCTTTTCCGCAAATAACCCGCGATGAAGAACCGGCATCTTTGTCTAAAATTTTTATCAAATCTATTTTGCGAGATTCACTTCAGTTTAAGGGGCTTGTAATTTCTGACGACATGATGATGAATGGAGCAACAAACTACGCAGGAAGTATCGCTCGCGCAGTAACTCTTGCTATTGAGGCCGGAAACAATATTTTGTGTTCATCAACAACACCGCAAATAGATTCAGCATTATGGATTGAAAATATTGAAAAAATGAAAACAACACCAAGTTTTCGCCGCTCCGTGCAACGTGCATGTGAACAAGTTTTGTGTTCCAAGATTGAGTATTTTAAAAGTGAAAATCCTGTGCCGATTTTGCCTGATATAAAGGCAATTTCTTTATCTGTGCCTAGTCAAGAAGGTACACTTTTTTTTATAGAACAAGCATGTAGGTCAATTACATTTTATCAAAAAGGCAGTCTTCCTTTATGGCCTGCAAAATCTGGTAAAGTGCTTCTTGCAGCGCAGTTTCAAGAATTCTTCGACGAAGGTGTAAAACGATACCCTTCATCGGGGCTTTTTTATTTTAGATACAATCCGTCAAATGAAGAACTCAGAAAATCTTGCAATGATATTAAAAATCTTGCAAAAAGTTATGATACAATCATGATTTTTGTGCCGAATGAAACTGCTGTAACAATTGCGCAAAGCTTATCAGATTCAGATAAAAATGTAATTATCATTTCTGCGCTGTCGCCTGTGCCGGTGTTAAGCGGTTTTGAATGGGCAGATTCAATCGTTTTAACATACAGCTATTCTCCTTTTACATTCAAAACTCTTTTTGCAGCTATTGCCGGCGATTTTGAACCACAAGGCAGTTTGCCGTTACAATTTACGCGGCGGAATTAATGATAGATTTTTTGATAGAGCCTTTAACAGAAAGTATCTATGAGCAAGCTAAAAATTTCGTTGAAGCTAATGAAAAATACAGCGTTTTGCTTTCTGCAATGATTTCATCAATAAAAGTGCCGGATAAAATATCTCCGCAGGGCGACATTTTTTGTATTTTCAAAATTGAAAACGGAAAAAAACTTGTCGGTGTATTTGGCATCACATACAGCGAATTAATATTGCATAATATTCCATTTCTTTTTGAAAATCAAATATCAAATACTAATGAAGAAATATTAAAAATTGTCAAAAAAAATCTTATCGAAAAATTGTCGGCAATAATAAAAGGGCGAAATGTTTTTAGTATTATGGGAGAAGCAAATTCATCTGATATTTTTTGCAAAGCTTGTGAAGCAGCAGGCAAAAAAGATTTATGCAAGTACTCTTATATTCTTATGGAATATAATGATAAAAATACAAAAATGGATTTTTCAAAATTTTCACCGCAAAATCTTTTGCAAAAAGAATTATTTATACGTGCTTGTTCTCCACTTGATGCTGAATCTTTGTATCCTCTGCAAAAAGAATACGATATTATAGAAGTTCTGCCGCCTAAAATGTATCATGACGAATTTGTCTGCAAAATGAACTTAAAGCGCAATCTTGCACATCATTTAATTTATGCAGTTTTTTACGGCAACAAAGCTGTAGCTAAAGCCGGAACAAATGCAATAGGTACGTTTTATTTTCAAATCGGCGGTGTTTTTACAGAAAAACAATGGCGAAACAAACAACTTGCACAGGCTGTTGTAAGTGCTGTTGTAAAAGAAGCTTTAGCACAAGGCAAAAAAACTGTGCTTTTTGTAAAAACACAAAACGAACCTGCAAAAGCAGTATACACTAATATAGGCTTTGAGCCTTGTGGAAATTATAAAATCTGCTATTTTGAGAAAGAGTTTCGACTTTAAGTCGTCTCGACAACTTTGCGACTAATCTAGCAAATACTCAGTTTTACTATTTGTTTCATTTTTATTAATTTTGAAGAAAATCTTTTAGTTGTTGGAGTTTTGTTTCTGCTGTTTTTCGCCCAAGTAGATATACACGTTGTAATTCTTCTTGATTATGTTCTGTGCGGCTAATTCCAAGACTTTCTTCAGGGCAAATAACAAATGCAGTGCCTTTAAGTTCTTGTTGAAAAACATATTTGGTCTGTTCATTATACATAAGATGTCTGTTTTTCATAGTATTATAAAAATTAGGATATTTTGCAAACAGAATTTTTATAAGTGGTTTAAGAGCATTTTTCTTTTTCTTATAATTTTTAGGCTGGGTCAAAATTACAACATTTTTGTTATAACCGAGTTCTTCAAAATAGCGAAGTGGAATTGAATCGCTTATGCCTCCGTCCAAATACTTGCGTCCGTTAATGCAGACGGGCTTTGAAACAAGCGGCATTGATGCAGAAGCCCTCATCCATTCAAGGTCTTCTTTTTCACCGTCTTTCATTTTGTAATAAAATGGTTTTCCGCTTTCAATATCTGTTACAACGCAATAAAAATCAAGCTGATTTTCTCTAAAAGTTTTTCTATCAAAAATATCAATCTCATCGGGAAGTTCCCTATAGCAAAAATCTGCATTATAAAGATTGCCTGTTTTTATAAGGGAACGCACGCTACAATAGCGCGGATCTTTTGCAAAACGAAGATTATAGCGGATTGCTCGTCCGATTTGTTTAGATTTCAAGTTACAACCAAAAGTTGCGCCGGCACTTACACCAATTGCTCCATCAAAAGTTATGTTTTGTTCCATAAAAACATCGAGCACACCACATGTAAACATACCACGCATTGCACCACCTTCTAAAACAAGCCCATTCATACATACTCCTAGAAAAAGTCGATGAGGAAGTTTCAACTTCCGAATTGACTTTTTACCGCTGTTTTGTAGCGAAGCGAAAAACAGCAGTAAATAAACAAGTTTGCAACGCAAACTTGCAAAACGAAAACTTTGACGCCATCTTCGGCAAAGTTTTCGTTAGAACCCCTACAAATCTCGACAAAATCGAGTGTGATTATTCTTACGGGGAATTCAATCCGCCGTCATTTCAAAATGCTCTTTTAAAAAGCAAGAACCTCAATAAAATGATGTCGAGGTTCTTAATTTGAAATTAAATCTTATTGTACGAACAATTTCATTTATTTCACAAATTCCTTTTTTAAGAAATCGAGGTCAAGTTCAGGATAAAGAACATGAGTCGAAAGAAGTGCATTTACACGTTTTCTAGCTTCTTGTTTTACAGCAGAATCAATTTCAATTTTACCTTTTGCAGGCTTTCCGTCTTTTGCAACGCCGGGTTTTGTTTCTTTGAGAACAAAATCAAGAATTGACGCGATTTCTTTCATATCTTTTTCATTCATGCCCAAAGTTGTTAATGCTGGTGTTCCAAGACGAATGCCGCTTGTCCACCATGCACCGTTTTTATCATAGGGCAATGCATTTGCGTTTGCTGTAATCCCGCATTCAAACAAAGCAGCTTCTGCCTGTTTGCCTGTTAAACCATAAACTGTTACATCACAAAGCATAAGGTGATTCTCTGTTCCGTCTGTTTGAATTGGAACACCAAAACCTTTTAATGCTTCTGCCAAAGCTTTGGCATTCTTAACAACATTGTGCGCCCATTCTTTGTATGCTTGTGTAGCAGCTTCTTTAAAAGCAATAGCTTTTGCAGCCATAATATGTGGAAGAGGTCCGCCTAAAACCATTGGACAGCCTTTGTTTACATATTCGGTAAATTCTTTTTTGCATAGAATGATTGCTCCGCGTGGACCGCGCAACGTTTTGTGAGTTGTTGTTGTAACAATATCAGCCCATTTTACAGGGTCATAATCGCCTTCAAAAACTTTTCCGGCAACAAGACCTGCAAAGTGAGCCATATCTACCATAAAAACAGCACCGCATTTATCTGCAATTTCACGAAAACGTTTAAAGTTAATTTTGCGCGGATAAGCAGAAAAACCGGCTAATAAAATTAATGGTTTTACTTCCATTGCCTGCTTTTCAATTGCGTCATAGTCTAAAAGACCTGTTTTTTCATCTACACCGTAAGGATAACTTTCAAACATACGTGCTGAAACATTCATTTTATAGCCGTGCGTAAGATGTCCACCGCAAGAATAGTCCAAGCCCATAAGTTTTTGATTGCCGAAACGTTTGCGAAGTATATCAAATTGTTCATCTGTCAAATCGCTTAAAGATTTAACGCCAAATTCTTCTAACGTAGGAGTTTCAACTTTTGCCGAAAGAATTGCCCAATATGCAACAAGATTTGCATCCGCACCAGAATGAGGCTGAACATAAGCATAATCTGCACCAAAAAGTTTTTCGGCTTCGCGCGCTGCAATATTTTCAACAGCATCAACATTAACACATCCGCCATAATAGCGGTGATCTGGGTATCCTTCCGCATATTTATCTGTAAGAAGATTTCCCATTGTAGCTTGAACATTGAGCGAACAGTAGTTTTCGCTTGCAACAAGCTTTAAATGGCTTCGTTGATTATCAATTTCATTTACAATTGAAGCTGCAATATCTGGACCGACTTCTGCAACTTGCTGAAGATTTGCTACAAAAGCTGTCATTGCAACATTTTGCTTGACATTGCTTGAAGTAAGATAATTTTCTAATGGTGTCATTATAAACACTCCTTGAAAAGATTTTTTGCAGTCCAGGCGCGCGGCTACAAAGTAAAACTTCACGATGGGAACTCATCTGAGCGCCAGAAGAAAACCTTGAGGTTGTGCAGATACTACTATTTATTGAAGAAATTTACAAGGGTGCGTTTGCGTTTTGCGTTTGGGATTGGAGCTACAAGTTTGGGATTAATCTGGCAAAACGCCAAGTTTTCGTGAACGAAAACTTGAAGGCTTGGGCATTCGGGTGGGTTCTATCTAAAATTTAGGGTTTGTGCTGGCAAAACGCGTAGTTTGCGGCGAGCGCAAACTACAAGGCTTTGTGTATTAGGTGGGTTTTGGGTTGTGTTTTTTGGTAAATATTTTATGTGTTTTCACCTATTAGCGGAACAAAGTTAACTCCTTGATATTCGATTATTTCGTTTCCACTTTTTCGTTTAATTATTTTATACAAGTTTCCTTTCTTTTCAGGATATATTAATATGCCATTGTCAGTTAATTGATTTAACAATACATCATTATTAAAAGTATCGCTACAAACACCGGCAGATAAAAATATTCGATCAAACGGCATTTCTGTTGGCAATCCGGTTGAGCCGTCTTTATTAATAATTGAAATATTCGGATATTCTTCCATAAGATTATTTTTCATTATTGAAATTAGTTCGGGAATTATTTCGATAGCCCATACTTTTCCGGTATTTCCGCATAATTTTGAAGCAATTGCAGCAGCATATCCACACCCTGAACCGATTTCCAATATTGAATTTCCCGGTTTGATTTCAAGCTTGTCAAGAATAAAAGCAACCATACTTGGCTGCGAACAAGTTACCCTGCGAACAAGTTTGATTGAATCCTATTGATAGCGGTTCGTCTAAATATGCATATTTTTTCATTTCTTCTGGAAGAAACCGAATACGATCAACTTCAAGCATCTTATCAAGAATGTATTTACTTCGTTGTTGATTATCTAAATAGTTGCAAGCTCTATTTTTAACAATATTGACTAATGTATCGTTGTTTGAAAATACCATAATTCCACCTTAGAGTATATTTCCCTTAATGCAATGCATTGTCGTTTTTTCAGTTTCGGAGGTAAAACAATTCAAATAAACCTCCTCTGAAGGAATTTTTATTTTTTTGTGCGCATTTGTAATCATTTTTCCTTTTATGGAGCCGTAGGCTGTTTGTTCATTTTCCCTTACATGAACGCACTTTTCTTGGGGAACAATTCAGTATAGCACATTCTTTGTTTATTCGTTTAGTATTTTCACATAGAGAAAGATTTAGGAAAAAATTCTTAAAATAAATCACAGGAATTTGAATTTTGTCTAAGTAATTTCTAGATTTTATTTGAAAATTTTGCTATTCTGTAGGTTATCCCCACGTCTAGGAGTTAAAACATATGGATAAGAAACAATTTATGGAAGATTTGGCACAAAAAGCCTTTGAGGCCGCACAAGTAGATAGCGAGTTATATACACGCTACGATGTGAAACGGGGACTTCGCGACATAAATGGCAAGGGGGTTTTGGCGGGACTTACCCAAATCGGGGATGTGCTGTCTCACACTGAAACTCCCGAAGGCACTATGGATGGACCGGGCAGCCTTTTGTATCGAGGAATTGAAATAAACGAACTGGTCAACGGCTTTCTAAAAGAGGGTCGCAACGGTTTTGAAGAAACTGCCTATCTTTTGCTTTTTGGTAAATTGCCCAATGCTCAGACTTTGGCCGATTTCCAGAAATTGCTGTACAGTTACCGCACTCTGCCCCAAGATTTTATCCACGATTCAATGCTCAAACTGCCAAGTCGCGACATAATGAACGGCATGGCACAGTCTATTCTTTCGCTATACACCCTTGACAAAAACCCTGAAGATACTGGCATTCCTAACGTGGTAGACCAGTCGCTTAAGCTGATAGCCCTTTTTCCTATTATTGCGGCCTACTGCTACCGCGCCTATGCGTATCGTTTTATGGGAAAGAGTCTTATTTTGCATCCGCCTTCGAAAACTCTTTCTACAGCTGCCAATTTTTTACGGATGTTGCGCAAAGATAAATCTTGGACACCTCTGGAAGAGAGAATTCTCGATCTTACCCTTGTTCTTCATGCCGAACACGGCGGGGGCAATAATTCTTCATTTACTACCCATGTGGTAAGCTCTAGCCTTACCGACACCTATTCGGCAATAACGGCGGCTATTTCTTCTTTAAAGGGACCTCGCCACGGCGGGGCAAATATCCGCGTTATTCAGATGTTCGAGGACATAAAGAAGCATGTTAAAAACTGGACGAGCGACACTGAGATAGAAGCATATATTGACAAAATTATTTCAAAGGAAGCTTTCGACCGTTCGGGGCTGGTTTACGGTATTGGTCATGCTGTATATTCGGTTTCGGATCCACGAGCTATAATTATGAGTTACCATGTAGAGGAGTTGGCCAAAGAAAAGGGAATGGAAGAAGAGCTTGACCTTTACCGCAGGGTTGAGCGGATAGCCCCAATTGTCATTGGTCAGCGGCGAAAAATTTATAAAGGGGTCAGTGCGAATGTGGACTTCTATTCGGGGCTCCTGTACCGTATGTTAAATATTCCACAAGAACTCTTTACTCCCATTTTTGCCATTTCGCGCATTGTCGGCTGGAGCGCACATCGTATAGAAGAACTCGCCAACAACGGCAAAATTATTCGACCGGCGTACAAAGGGGTTTCTTCTAAAACGAATTACATTCCAATGGAACAGCGATAAAACATAGTATATTTATAGTAGATAAATAATTTAGCACACCGATTGTACTACTCCCGGACATTATCAAGAGGGGGATAAATATGGAAATCTTGTATTTGCTCCAATCAATGGAACTTCTGATGTTAATGGAACTTCTGATGGCGGAAGAAGATTCATGTCGGAGCATACAAGATATTTTCAGCTGATAATTGAAGAATAAGAGGAGTTACCATGAAAAAGATTTTCTATTTTTTCGGCAGTCTTTTAATTGATTGGATTATAGGTTTTATCTTTACAACTCTTCTTGTGTTTATAATCCCTGTAATTTTAGTAACGATAGAACACATACTTAAAATTGATAATTTAACTGATTTGGGTACTTATATAAAATATTCATGGAGTTTATATCTTTTATTCTGTAATGTTTTTTACATTTCAATAGGATGTAGAATTTTAAAAGTAAGATACAAAGGAAATAAATATCTTATTTTATTCTCAAATTTAATCCTGCTAATCACTTGGTTTGGTGCATATAAAAATATAACACTGTTGCAAATTTTGGGTACGATAGATTTTATTTTTCTGTTCATTCCAAAAACAAACAAACGTCTTACAAATTATTTGTTTAAGATAGACCTTGTAAAGAAAGAACCAGAGAATGAGGACAAAAAATGAATTTGTTTTTTCTGTTGTTAGCCGTTATTTTACTTATGTTTCTTTTAAGAATTATAGTAAATAATAAAAATTTGACAAAAATAGGAGCTGTTTACTTAATAATATGTAGTATATTTAACATTTTTTTATTTTTATGTGCTTTTTTTATGGTGGACTAAATGATTGCTAAATATATTTGTTTAGTTTTGTTTATTACAGAATTTTTTTTCGTAATAAAATCTATAAAAAGCAGGAATAGGAAATTGATTATTAGACATATTTTTAATTTAATTATTTCAGTCCTTTTAATTATTTTGCTATATGTTTAATTTTTTTACTGGTATGTTAAAACTGTGTAATTCTGCACAAAATCCTTTGCCGGTGGTCATACTTATTGGGAGGAAATGGATTAGGAAGGCAGAGCTTCTGGTTATAGTGGTTCTATAAGTATTGAAATAAATGATAAGGAGGAATAGGAATAAAAATGAAAAATTTTATAAAAATTTCGAAGCCTATTTGTGCTGTTCTTTTTTGGATAGCTGTAACTTATTTATTTTATTATAAAGTTTGTGTAGATAACCAACCTGGCTCATTATTAAACAGTGGAAGCAAAATTATAGATGATAGGTATTATCTGGCAGACAATGAAAGAAATCTGATAGAAATTGAAAAAAACGAATGGGATAGCCTTACGATAAAGGTAAGAATATTTAAAATATGTGTCAATTATTTAGTGATATATTTGATTTATATTTGGTATAAATTTCTGATAATTCCTAACATGAAGGAACAAGAAATAATGCATATGACTGAATTTTCTAAGGAAAATGAAAATTACAATCACAAAGAAGGAGTTTTTGAGTTTTGTAAGAAAAATATTATATGGATAACTGTATTTGTTGCTATGCTAAATTTAGTTTTTTGTTTTGTTAATGGTTTTTCTGCGAAACATTTAGGTGGTTTTATTATAGCATTGTTGGTTGCAGCATTTAATTGTTTCTTAAATTATAAAATAATGCACAAAGAATATGTAGACAATTCAACTTTACTTGTTCTTTATGGATGTTTGCTAATAAGCATAATATTTTTATTTTATAATATGATACCCGGAAATATAAAAACAAAATCTACTATGTCGTATATTTATTTTTCGCCTGTTTTTATAGTCCATTTTTTCGTTTATAAAAAACTAAACATAAAGAAAAAATACAAAAGTAAACACCCATGACAGAACGCTCTACAAAAGACACCCCCCGTAGTTTTTGCGGTGCAAAATCATGCTTACATATGTGCAAAACCGCACTACACGGAGGCAGTGGCAGATTAATCAGACAAGGACGTCTGATTAATCTGCAAACTTCGGCGTTTCGCCAGCTTAATCCCAAATTTATAGATTAAACCCACTCGACACACCAGCCCCCCCAAGTTTTCGTTCACGAAAACTTGGTGTTTTGCTAGATTAATCTCAAATTTGTAGCACCAACCCAAACGCAAAACGAGTTTTGTTTCGCTGAATTAATCCCAATTTTATAGTATAATTCCAAAGCGAAACCGAGCTGTTTCTGATGATGTTGTAAATGCGACAATGCAATAGAAAAAGACATTGCTGAAAATATATACAATATGTCAGAAAAGAAGGAATAGAGGTTCTTTTATGTCAAATGCACGTACTATAATTATTCACATATTTTTAATTTTGTTTACCATTAGGTTAATCTATTTAATAATGAATTTAGTATTAATTGAACGAAGAATAAATTCTTTAGGAAAGAAAATATATAGTTTTTCTAATTTCTTGACAACAAAAAGGAAAATGTTTGCTTTTATTCTATTTAATTGTATTGTTATTATTTCTTTATTCTTACCTCTTTTTGTAGTTTCAAAAGATATGGTATTTCTAGTAGGCTGCATTTTCTCATTAACAGTGATATTGAGAAGTTTATTAGTAAGAACTTTATCTGTAAGGAATGGAATTTATGAGAAAGGTATTATATTGGGTATGTTCATAAAGTATAAAAAAATTCGTTATTATAAGCTACTTAATACCGGTGAAATTATGTTATCTATGAAAAATGGACGTACTTTAAATGTAATGGTAAATGATAATATTAATGAAATAATGAAACTATTTGAATATAATCGAATACCAGTTTTTCAGAGCTAAAGTAGCGGTTTGCAATATATGTACAAGCTTTAAAAAA
>JAAYQG010000030.1 GCA_012519415.1 Treponema sp.
CATTGGTTCCTTTCTAGGTGCAAGGTTTTTTGGGGTTTCCTTGATTTTATCGTGCACCTGTATCTGGAATTTTATACCTATTTCTTTATATTGTAAAGACCTCTTCCTTTTTCAGGAAGCCCTATGTAGTTAAAATTTTTTCATTTTTGCAGTTTGTGCCGATTTTGCTTATCTGTTTTTACATTTTTGCTCCAAACGAAAAAAACATAAAAGCAAGATTTATAAATTATCCTATTGTTTTAAGTTTTATTGTTTTTTTGATTCAAACCCCTTCGCTTATTCTTCTAGCGGCGAATTTTATTTTAAAGCTTAAAACGCTCTCGCTTTTTGAAAAAGGTTCTTATTCAATTTTGTTTTTTTATTCATTTCTTGAGGCAATATTTAATTTTTCGTTCTTTTATTTTCTTCTTGATTCAATACATAGAAAAATTATAATGCCGAAATATTTTCCATATGGAAACATCAGCAACGAAAAAGGACTTTTCAAAGTTTCTCTTCAATTTCTTTTTAGAATTTTTTATGTTTCTGTGTTTATTCTGCCGATATTTCTTTTGATAGTTACTTGTTTGGTTAGTATTGAAGCAGAAACTTTTAAGCAAAATGCTTTTTTTCATTTGATTTTTATTTGTTTCATTTGTTTTGGGATTATAATCAGAAAAAATTTTATCAGTTATTTTTCTGTTCCGCTTGAAAAACTCAAAGAAGGAACTTGCAAAGTTGCCAATGGTGATTATTCCCAACATATTGATGTTGTTTCGGCTGATATTTTTGGTGAGCTTGCAGACGCATTCAACAACATGACTGATGCGCTCGATTTAAAAACAAAAAGATTGATAACAGTTCAAAATTCAGTTGTAACAGGCATGGCTTCAATGATTGAAAGCAGAGATAATTCTACAGGTGGACATGTAAAACGAACAAGCGACTGTGTTTTGGTTTTTATTGAAGAACTTAGAAAAAACCCCGATTATGCTTATTTATCAGATGAGTTTTACAATAATGTTATAAAAGCAGCACCGATGCATGATTTGGGAAAAATTGCCGTTCTTGATGTAATTCTTAGAAAACCCGGAAAATTTACAGATGAAGAATATGAAATAATGAAAGTTCATTCCGCCGAAGGTGCGCGCATTGTAGAAAATGTGTTGAGTGAAGTTGATGATTTAATGTTTAAGAAAATTGCAATAAATATCGCACATTATCATCATGAAAAATGGAACGGTACAGGTTATCCTGAAAAAATTGCAGGAGAAGATATTCCACTTGAAGCGCGCATAATGGCACTTACAGATGTTTTTGATGCGCTTGTAAGTGAACGTTGCTATAAAGAAAGATTTAGCTTTGATCTAGCTTTTAATATTATTGAAGAATCTCTTGGAACTCACTTTGACCCGAAACTTGGCAAATCATTTTTGTTATGCCGCAAAAAACTAATAAAATTATACGAAACAGCAAATGCAACCATCACTTTTTAATCCTTTTTCAAAGCGAAGAAAAAATATGCCAAATATA
>JAAYQG010000031.1 GCA_012519415.1 Treponema sp.
ACAAAATTCAAAAAACGGGACTTGCTTTTGTTATATTATCTGTTGTTGCTTTGGCACTTTTGGGAGAACTTGTAATTTGGACACCACTTTCAGCTTCAAGCATTGAAGGCGTACAAGGAAGATATTTTTTGCCGATTTTTCCATTGATACTATTTTTGTTTCGTAATAAAATATTCGTTACAACACGAAATCTAGAAAAAGCGGTATTTGTAACAGAAATTTTTCTTCAATATTATATTGTTTTTATGAGCGTAAATTTAACATTATGAGCAAAGTTATCCAAATAGAACATCTTTCAAAATATTATAATTTAGGCGTTATTAATAACGGTTCTCTTTATAGAGATATTCAGACATGGTTTGCACTAAAAAGAGGCAAAGACGATCCGCACTCTTCAATGACGGCAAAAGATTACGAAACAACTCCTCACGGTTTTTGGGCATTGAAAGATATTTCTTTAAGCATAAATCAAGGCGATCGTGTTGGAATTATTGGAAAAAATGGAGCTGGAAAATCTACCTTACTGAAAATCTTAAGCCGTATCACAGCTCCAACAGAAGGCAGTATTAAAATCAAGGGCAGAATCGCAAGTCTTCTTGAAGTTGGAACAGGTTTTCACGGCGAATTGACCGGCAGGGAGAATATCTACCTTAACGGCGCAATTCTTGGAATGAAAAAGTATGAAATTGATGCTAAACTTGACGAAATTATCGCATTCAGCGAAATTGAAAATCACATTGATACACCTGTAAAACGATATTCAAGCGGAATGTATGTTCGTCTTGCTTTTGCTGTTGCAGCTCATCTTGATTCTGAAATTCTTATTGCAGATGAAGTTCTGGCTGTAGGAGATGCTTCGTTTCAAAAAAAAGCAATCGGCAAAATGAATGAATTGAGCAAATCAGAAGGGCGCACAATACTTTTTGTAAGTCATCAAATGGAAGCAGTTCAACGACTCTGCTCTTCCGGAATAATTCTTGATAAAGGAAGACTTGAATACCAAAACGACAATGTTGAAAAAGTTATATCTCAATATCTTCGTCCTGCTATAGAAGATGGAACGAAAACTTTAGAATGGAAATCAAACAACATAAAAGACAAATATTTTTCACCAATAAGTCTTTATATGCTAAGGAATAATAAAAAAACAATAGAATTTTTGCATACAGATAAGTCTATTTATTGTGTTATTGAAGCAGAAATTCAAGATCTTCATTCAATGCTGAATTTTTGCATAGCAGTAAAACGCAGTGATAATTCTACGGTTTTTGTTACATGGCTTAAAGAGATGGACGACGAACTGGATATACAAATCGGCTTTAACAGATTTGTAGTTGAACTTCCGGTTGCTTTATTAAAAAGCGGCGATTATTATCTTGATATGCATGCAGGAATTTATAATGAAAAAGAGATAGTACCGTTTCAAACAATAATATTACATTTTAAGGTTTTAGGTGAAAGTTCATCTCGACAAGGTGATATTTACCCATCATTACATTGGAAGGTAACACATGATTAAAAGTTTCGCAGGTTTACGCTTTATTTTTGCATTGCTAATATGTGCAGGTCATTTTGTTTTTACTTCACCTAAAGCAGGTACAATGTTAAATAAACCGCTATTTTTTGATACAACCGCAGCTGTTACATTTTTCTTTATTTTAAGCGGATTTTCTCTTGCATATGGTTTTTCTCAAAAAATGATTGACAACACATTTAAACCTTTTGATTTTTTGAAAAAACGCTTTTTTAAGCTTTATCCGACACATATTCTTGCTCTTATTATTGTGCTTTTACTTTTTGGAAAATATTACGACTGGAATGCAGAAACAAAGAGAAATCTTTTATTAAACATTTTTTTGCTTCAATCGTATGTACCGGACATGAATTGTTACTTTGCTTTTAACAGAGTTTCTTGGTATTTAAGCTCTCTGTTTTTTTTGTATATTGTTTTTGCTTTTTTCTTTAAAAGCATATTTAAAAGTAGCCGCCCGATGTGGATTCTTGCAATTTTATCAGCAATTTGGAGCATTGCGCTTGTGCTTTTCGCCCATTATCAAAAATCATACGACCATTTTGTGTTCTGCGTTTTTCCGCCAACAAGATTATTGCAATTTTTTATTGGCGCATGGCTTTTTTTATTTTATAAAAAACTAAAAAAAATTAATATAAATACACATCTTCAAATATCCGCGGAATTTATATCGATAATCATGCTGATTTTCTCATGGTTGATAAGAGATAATATTCCTGAAAAATACGAATTCAGTTTTTTATATGTACCGTCATGCTCTTTGATTATTCTTAGTTTTGCATTAAACGATGGAAACAGTTTTTTATCTCGCTTTCTTGGCTCAAAAACAATGATTTCTCTTGGCAATATCAGCTACCCGTTTTATATGTTTCATCTTTTTTGCCAAAACATTGTTGCTTATATTACATGGAATCTTTCTTCTGAAAAGCCGTTTACATTTTTTGTAATTTATTTGATTTTTACAATCGGAATATCTTATGCTGTAAATTTTCTTTTTGTAAAGAAAACAATTCCTTTTATAAAAAAACGGAACAAATCAAATGAATAAACCAAAAATTATTCAACTGCCCAAAATAACTGATGTACGCGGAAATCTTTCTTTTTTTGAAACATCAAATCATATTCCGTTTGAAATTCAGCGTTCTTACTGGATTTATGATGTGCCGGGCGGAGAAATGCGCGGCGGTCATGCATACAAAAAAAATTGCGAATTTACTATTGCATTATCCGGAAGCTTTGATATTATTCTCGATAATGGGAAAGGCAATAAACAAATATTTTCTCTAAACCGCTCATATTATGGGCTTTATATTCCGCAGCTTTATTGGCGACAAATGTGCAATTTTTCGACAAATGCGTTAGCTTTAATTGTTGCTTCTACACCATACAATGAAAAAGATTATTTGCGCGATTATGATGAATTTTGCGAATTCTCAGTCAAGGATACACAATGAATAAAACAAAACCGACAGTTTATGACTGCAATATTATAGAATTTCCCAAACATCATCACGAAAAAGGCAATTTATCAGTTATTCAGAACCAAGTGCACATCCCTTTTGATATCAAGCGTGTTTTTTATCTTTACGATATTCCCGGCGGAGAATCAAGAGGTGCTCACGCCCATAAAGAATGTCATCAATTTTTAATCGCCGCTTCCGGTGCTTTTGAAGTTTTTTTAGACGATGGTACTGTTAGGCGCACAGTGCAGCTAAACCGCCCTTTTTACGGGCTACATATTCCGCCGGGCATTTGGGCTGCTGAACAAAATTTTTCATCAGGTTCAGTCTGTCTTGTTTTCGCATCTGAAATTTATGATGAAAAAGACTACATACGAAGCTACAATGATTTTGTAGAATATCGAAATAATTAAAGGATTTTACAAAAAGAATGATGATTCCGTATCTTTCTCTGAAATCAATAACAGAACTTTATAAAGATGAACTTTCGGCCGCCGTAAATTCTGTAATTGATTCAGGCTGGTATCTTCAAGGAAAAGCAAACGAGCTTTTTGAAACCGAATACCGCAAATATATCGGTACAAAATATTGCATAGGATGTGCTAACGGACTTGATGCGCTTATTTTGATTTTCCGCGCATATAAGGAAATGGGTATTCTTCATGACGGCGATGAAGTAATTGTGCCTGCAAACACATACATCGCATCTATTCTTGCAATAACGGAAAATAATCTCAAGGCAGTTCTTGTTGAACCTAATCTTGAAACATTCCAGATTGACGACTCAAAAATCGAACAATCAATTACAGAAAAAACACGTGCAATTCTACTTGTTCATCTTTATGGGCGATGCTCTTACACAGACAAAATCAAGAATATCGCAAAGAAGCATAATCTTTTAATTGTTGAAGATAATGCGCAAGCTCACGGCTGTTTGTACAAAAATCAAAAAACCGGCTCGCTTGGCAATGCGGCTGGACACAGCTTCTATCCGGGAAAAAATCTCGGTGCTTTTGGAGATGCAGGCTGCGTTACTACAGACGACGATGAACTTGCAGAATGTGTTCGCTCTTTATCAAATTACGGTCAGTCTGAGAAATACGTGTTCAAATATTGCGGAAAAAACAGCCGCTTGGACGAAACTAACGCAGCAGTTCTTTCCGTAAAATTAAAATATCTTGATAAAGAGAATAACCGGCGAAAAGAAATCGCTAGAATCTACAATGATAAAATCAAAAACAACAAAATCAAGCTACCGCTCATTGATAGTACAGACAATGTTTTTCACATTTATCCTGTTCTTTGCAAAGAAAGAGAAAAACTGCAAAAATATCTTTTGGAAAACGACATTCATACAATAATTCATTATCCAATTGCACCACATCAGCAGAAATGTTATTCTAACGTCGAATGGTATAAAGGCAATTTTCCTATTACAGAACAAATTCACCGTGAGGAATTAAGTTTGCCATTAAATCAATCTTTGAAAGAAGACGAAATTGATTATATTATCAAAACAGTAAACAGTTTTTAGAAATATTTTATTTGCAGGTTTGTATGAAAACAAAGACACCTTTAATAAGCATTTTAATTCCATCGTATAATCATCAAAGTTATATCGCACAATGTATAAACAGCATACTGTTTCAAACATACAATAATTTTGAGATTATTGTTGTTGACGATAACTCAACAGATGAAAGCGAAAAAATCATAAAAAATATTAAAGACAAGAAAATTGAATTTTATAAAAACAGCTTTAACAGAGGCATGAATGCGACGCTTTCAGAAGCTTTTAAGCATACGCACGGCGACTATATCGCGATAACCGGTTCAGATGATTTTTTTGACAGATATTATCTTGAGGAATTTGTAAAATTTATAAATGCACAAAAAGAAGAATATACAGTTTTTTATCCGCAGATTGTTCCTGTTGACGATAACGGCGATATTCTAAGCCAGAAAAATAAAACTGAAAATAAAAAATTCCCCACAAACAATGAAGTTTTGAGGGAACTTTTTCTGCACGGCAATACGCTCGCTTCTCCGGGAATGATTATGAGCCGAAAAGCCGCGAAAAAGATTTTTCCGCTTGACGCAGGTATTCATCAACACCAAGACTTTATAATGCATATTCAGCTTTTGTTCATGGGTGAATGTGCTTTTATTCCGGAAGCAATAACATATTACTGTGTTCCAACAGACACGAATGGACATATGAGCAGCAACAGTCGCAAAGCTTATAAGCGCATAGAAATTGAAACTCCATTCGCTCTAAATTATTTCCTAAAACATATAAAAACAAAGGAACAGCTTGAAAATATTTTCGGCGAAATGCTTTTGCAATACGGCAAGCCGCAGAACGACACAATCCCCTACTTTTTGTCCCGAATTGCGCTTGACTCAAAAGACAACAGGCTTCTAAATGTCTGGGGTGCGCGCACATTGATTGAATATTTAAA
>JAAYQG010000032.1 GCA_012519415.1 Treponema sp.
TCCCTCTCAGGGTGCAGTTTGAGGTTTCCTCCTTTTCTTTCGACTGCACCCTATTTTAAAATTTCATTATAAGACCGGTATGAAGATGAAATAGTCTTTGATGTAGATATTTTTTTAGAATTTCAAAAGATTGCTCGCCTGTGCAGTGTCCTGTATATATTTGTTGAATTTCTGTTTTAGCAAGAGCGATTCCTATTTTAGCAACTTCATTTTCTGATTTTCTGTGAAGATGAAAGCCGCCTACCAGTGCATAGATTTTTTTATCTGGAAAGGAGTTTTTTACTTCTTGCACTGTGTTTATAACACCTTTATGGGCACAAGTTGTAAAAACAATAAGACCTTTTTCTGTTTCAAAAACTATAATTTGCTCATGGTCAAAAGTGTCATAATGCCAGTTTTTTCCATTTTTTACCAGCAATGTTCCTTTTGTATGTCCCGTAGCTTTTAATTTTTCACTTTGAATAATTTTTGCATTTTGGGGTTCATTAGAAACAAGTGTAACGCCTTTCATTAGAGTGTGTGTTTTGTCTATAAAAACAAGTCTGTTTTTGTATTTTTGAAGTGAGCCTTTTTTTATTCCAATATATTTATTATAAAAACGGCGCGAACTGTAACAATTTTCTTTACATGCTTTTAGAAGATAAAATTTTGCATGATTGTTTACAGCAAAAAAAGCTCCAAAACCATTTGCATGGTCATAATGAGCATGACTTAAAACACCAACATCAACATTGCTTATATCAATGCCACACATTTGAGCATTTTTCAAAAAATTATTTGAAGCACCCGTATCAATTAGAATGTTTTTTTTGTTGTATTCAACAAGAATACATAAACCCCATTCTGCTTTTAAATTTCCGGCACGAGTGCTATCTACTAAAATCGTTGCTTTCATTTAATACCATGTAGTAAATTGGAAAACCGGTTGAAGTGTAATTTCTACGCGACGATTCTGTTCACGACCTTCCGGCGTATCATTTGTTGCTATGGGAACATTTCCGCCGTATCCTTTGTAGCTGAAAAGTTCGTCCGAAATGCCGCGCTTTTTCAATTCTTCTACGATAGTTTTTGCACGCGCAATAGAAAGCGGCATTTCACTTTGGATATTTCCAATTCGAGCAGTATGTCCTTCAATAAGAATAGTAAATGTATTTATTGCAAGTGCTCCTTTGATTGCGTCTGCAATTTTATCAATTCTGACATTTTCGCCAGGTAAAATTTCCGGAGAATCCGGTTTGAAACGAACCTGAACTGCTAAAACAGGACCTATAGATTTTTCTATTATAGGAGCTGCAATATCTTCGTCATCGCTTATGGTTTTTTTCAGTTTATTATAAGCAAGGTAATATGCTTCATCTTTTATTGGTACTTTAATTTTCTTGACAAGCTTATCTTTATCAAGAAGGATAACTACTTTTCCTTTATTGATAAGGTCAATATTTTCAGGAATAGATAAAATGCGCAATGCATCGCTTCTTGAAATAACGGGATCTGTTCTATGTGTTCCGAAAACTTTGCGCGCTTTTATAACAAGCGGGTCTTTACCGACACGGTTTTTGTACGATGTGATGTCGCTTGAATAACCATATGTAACAACGCCTTGAGTTTTTATAACTTCCGGCTGAACCATATTATGCTCGTATAAAAGATCCATCGTTTCGTCCCAGATTCTTGGAAAAAGACAAGGTTCTGTTCCTTCAGTAATAAATTCGCCGTGAACAGGCAGCATTCCTCTTGCATCAATTACAATACCAGTATAAGAGCGTGAGGCTATGCGATCCATTGGTTGCTTAGGCTTGTATGTATTATTATGTGAGAGAAGCTTTGCAGAAATATCGTAGAGCGAAATACTATGAGCGATTTGCAGATTTTGCGCATTTTTTGAAAAATAACCCGGCGAGCTTTCGCCGCTATCAATAATCTGACTTAATTGTTCAAGCGTAATATCTTCGTGCAAAACTAAATCTTGAAGTTCCATAAAAGAATTTACTTTAATAGAAAGCAAAGCGTCTTTTACAAGCAAAGGAATCTTCGTATTAATACGTTCAACTGCTGTAGCTCGTCCGGACGGCATATTAATTCCCGCTTTTTGAATGTCTAATGTTATTGTTGAAGAAAACTTCTGCGAAGTCCAGTCAATATCGCTTGTAGATTGCATACTTTGGGTTTGCGCAAAACATAAAAATACTATCAAGCAAAAAGCTGTAGAAATTATATACTTATTTTTTAAGAAAAACATAAAAAACCTCTCATCAAGGAAACTGTTTGAATAACTCTATATTTTGAGTTTGTTTTAAAAGTCTGAAATACAAACTTGTAATAAATATCATTCTATTATCGGCACTTTTAAAGTACTTCCTATACGTAGAATTGAATCAACTTGCATATTATTTGCTTCTGCAAGGCTTTCGACTTGTACATTATATTTTAGCGAAATACTCCAAAGAGAATCGCCTTGTTGAACAATGTAGGAACCAGTATAAGAAACATTCTTATTAACAGATTTTCCCGCATATGGTGCAATATCTTTAAATGCCGGAATACAAATTGTATTGCCGATTTTCAGTTGACTAGGCTTTAATCCCGGATTTGCCTGTTTTATCATATCTTCCGAAACACCATAATGGCGACTTAAAGCATAAACCGTATCTCCAGAACGAATTTTATACAAGTGATATTTTATAAGTAGCTTATCTTTGTTATTAATAAGTTCCGTTACAGCATCTTTGTATTCGGAAGGAACACGAAGTTTATAAACTGTGTTTGGCGGTGTAACTCCATAAAAAAGAGCAGGATTAAGAAATTTAATTGTTTTGCTGTCCATAGAAGTTTGTTCCGCCAACAAAGTAATATCAACATTGCGTTTTATATCAATAAGCTCATAATTTAAATGAGCTGTTTCATCAAATTCTGTTGTTTCGATGCCGTAATATTCTGAATTTGTCAATATTTCTGCTATTGCTAAAAATTTTGGAACATAATTAATTGATTCGTTTTTAAGCTGCTTTTTTGCGCATAAAGCCCAATAATCTGATTCGGGGTTCTTTTTGCAAGCCCTTGAAACGGCTCCTAATCCTGAATTATATGCTGCAAGTGCTAAATTCCAATCACCTAAAATTTCGTAATTTTCTTTAAGTTTTTTTAATGCTGCATCTGTTGCAAGCCATGGATCGCATCGTTCATCCATCCATTCATTTATACGAATGCCGAAAGGTGAAATGCTGTTTTTCATGAACTGCCACATGCCCATTGCGCCTGATTTTGAAACAGCATCAATTTTGAAATTCGATTCAATTACAGGAAGAAATTCTAAACATTCCGGCAGCTCCATTTCGGCTATTTTTGCGCGTATATAGCCTCGATAAGGTGCACCGTTTTTCATTACAGCTGAAAGCCATTTTTTTGCATAATCTGTTGTGTATTGGTTTAAAAATTTTTGAACTAGCGCATTGTTTTCCGGAATTTCAATGCTGATTTGTCGTTTTTCCGGAAGGGAAAATTCTACATTAGCCGTTATTTCTTGTTCATTTTCTGTATCGGAAATTTGTTCCGTATTTGGTTGCTTTTCTGTTTTTAGCTCATCTTGTATCAAATTGTTTGTATCGGAATTATCTTGATGTTGTTCCTGAATAAAAGTTTCTTCCGTATTTATAATTGAAGTTGTTTCATTTTGATATATTTTCGCAGTTTCAGTTCCTGAATTGTTTTCAGACTGAGCTTTTGTAAAAAGCAGCTTTACATCCGGTTTGATTTTTATTCGTGTGGAATGTTTGTCGATTGAAGAGTTAAGTTTGTTTAATTCTGTGTTTTCACAAAAATTTATAAATAAAAGATTTTCATTGTATGATTGAAGCTCGTTTGCAATTAAAATGTTCTGCTTGTTAGCAAAAACAAATATAATCGTAGCTAAAACAACATAGATTTTTCTCATAATTTTTCACCATAATAAATACCGACCCATTCCCATCGTCCGTGAATGTCTGGATCCAGTGGAAAATTGATTTTTCTAAAATAGAAATACCATACAGAAACGTTTTGTTGCCAGCCCCATGTTCGTAAATACGCTTCGTTTGTATTAGAAGTTTCGTCAAGTTTTTCACTAAACCGTATATTTCCGCGCATAAAATTTGCCATAGAAAAGTTCGCTTGAGTGTTTGAATCTGTTTCTTCTTGTCGCCATGTCATAGCAAAGAAATTTACTCTTGAACGGTATTTTTCAAGTAATTTAAAGTTGTTCGTTTTTAGAGCACTTTTAACAGCAGTTTCAAGTGCATCTAAAGATTCAAAAGACCAGTCCTTTGCAGAAGTGTTAAGTTTAAGCATTTGATTTGCTCTGTGATAAGCATTTGGAATGCCTGAAATTTGAATTGTAGTTGCATCGGGTTGAGCTTCAAAAAGTGCGTAACATTTACGCATTTGCTCCCATTCTCCAATGTTTTCATATTCAACTGCAAGGCGAGCATACATTTCAGTAAGGCTGATTTTTTCAGAAAAACGGAGAATAAGCTCGTTAAAAAATTTTATACGGCTGTCTGCTGTGTCGCAAAGTTGAATCAGGTTTGTTAGTGCTGTAAAATGAACAGATGTTCCTTTTATTATAAGGTCGTCATAATTGTTTAAAACACGGTCAAAATAATAGCGTGCAATCGGTTTTGCTTTTTCTTCCATATAAGTATGTGCAACCATTAAAAGCCAGTATGCATTATATTGGTCTTCCGGGTGGTTTTCGACATATTCCGTTAAAAAAAGAATCAACTCTTGCATTTGCTTTTTTGAAACAAAATCGTTGGCAATTTGGTTTACAAGAGTAAATCTGCTTTCTTGTGTTGTTTCCGATAATTCGAGAAGCTGTTTTAGGTCGTTCAGTTTTTGCTCGTTTGAAAGCTTGGTTGTTGCCGGTGTTTTTTGATTGCAAGAGGTACAAAGAATAATACACAAAAATATATAAATTAATCGTATTTGCAGTTTTAACATGGCGATGATTTTAACATGGCTTAAGTTTATTTTCAACAATGATTTATGATGAAGAGTTGATGACGTACATATGGAGTGATTCGCACGGAGGCTAAATATTCTGAGCGTTCTGCATCGGGAGTCGTTTATTGAACAAAAAGCTTAATGTAACTTTTGCTGTTTTTCCATGTTAAAAGATATGTATGTTGTTGTTTTTAGGCAGCTACTTTATAATATATTTATAGTATATTTAAAAGGATTATTCATCTTTCTTTTTTAGATAAAAAATTAAAAAATTAACTTTTCAGATGGGGGATTTATGCCTAAGAAATATAATACGTTATTGGCTGTTGGTATTTCATGTATTATTTTGGGTGGGATTTTGCTTGCAATGCGATTTTCGGTTTCGCGCTTTTCATTTGATACATGGCTGAATATTTTGGCAATTTTTTTAGGTGGAATTCTGCTTTATTTTTGTGCAATAAAAATTAGGCGCGGCTGGATTTTCTTTACGGGCAGTTTTCTTGTTATTAACGGTTTCTTTGTTTTTATAGTAAAATCCGGAATTTTTTCTGCTACAATGATGCAGTTGTGGCCTTTTATTGTTGTTTTTTCCGGAGTTTCTCTATTTATTACCGGTATTTACAAATTTAGACGTATTGTCGCTTTTTATACAGTGCCATCTTTTGTACTTGTTTTACTAGGTGTTTTTTTTCTACAGTTTTCACTTCATATAATAAAAATGCCGATTAGACTTTTTGCTGCAATGTGGTGGCCTCTTCTTTTTGTGTTGCTTGGCATAGGTCTTTTAATAACATTTTTTTACATTCAACATACAAACAAAGCTGTAATTGAAAGCGGCGATGATTTTGACGACTATTACGAGGATATTCCCTGATGAATATAAGGCAGCTTTGCTGCACTTTTAAGGTCTGTACTTTTGGATTTTTTATTTTCTCATTTATAACGACCGGAAATTTTTATATATTTGCAGCTTCTGCTCCTTCTGCATCCAAAAAAGCATTAACACCGCAGGAATCATTCATAATATCTGAAATTGAAAAAGGTTCGCCTGCTTCTCTAAAAGCTGCTATAAACAAAATTCGTGTAAGCGGCAAAGAAATGACTATAACAGAACAGCAATATCTTGCTTTGGCTACATCCATCTTAAAAATAGTTTATCCTTCTGAAAGAATAAACTGGACTGTACCGGACGTTTCTTCAGACGGCTCTACATATTTGTCTATCATGGAATCTGTAAAAATGGGTGCTTATGCGTTTGATTCTGTTGATTCATCTGATTTTTTAAGCTTAATGCTTCCATCCTTGGTGCTTTTTACAGCACCCGGATTAAAAAACTATTACGAAGATGCAGCAGCTTCTTTAATATTGGCATGCAAAATGAATCAGGCAAGTATGTTAGCACCTTATATGCTTGGTGTTTTGTATGTAAGACAAGGGAAAAACAATCTCGCAGCGGAATATCTTGAAAAAGCTTTTCTTTTGCAAAGCGACTGTGCTGCTGTTGGAGAAGCTTACGCTAAAGTTTTGCTTGCGCAGAATAAACCTAAAGATGCTTATAATGTTGCCGTAAAAGTTCTTTTAAAAAACAATGGGAATATCCAAATTTTAACGCTTTGTGCAGAAGCAGCTTTTGCACAACGAGATTTTGATCTTGCAGAAAATTACATAACCCAAGTGCTTCAAAGCGATCCGTCTAATGCAATTTGCCAGCTAATGCGCGCACGTATTCTTGTTGAAAAAGGTGAATATTTGAAAGCACAAGCGGCACTCGATTCTTTTGCAAAAACAGAAAAACCGAATAAAGACTATTATGTAGTTAGACTTTATCTTTTGCGAGATTGGAACAAAAACGAACATGCAGCTGCTTCTCTTGCGACTCAAGCGTTAAAAGAATATCCGCAAGATACTGAACTGTTGATACTTGCTGCTGATATTTCCTCTTCAACAGGAAGGAAAATTAATGATTTTAGTGCTTCTCAACTTGCATCACAAGTTTTGGGAACAGATCCATTTAATGCGAATGCCTTATATATTATTGTAAAAGAAGCTATAAAAAACGAACAGTGGCAGACTGCAAATGAGCGTTCCAACAAACTTATGCAAGTTAGAAATGATGATAAGACAAAACTTCTTCGTGTTGATGTATGTCTTGGATTGAATAATCTTGCTGAAGCTCAAAGTATTGCAAAAGAACTTTATGCGTCTGCACCTGAAAAAGAAGAGGTTCAGATTATGTATATTCGAGTATTGATAGCATCTAAAAATATTTCAGAAGCTTCTGCACTAATAGAAAAAATTTTGCCCAAAGCAAGCCAACGTGCAAAAAGCTCCATTTATTACCAGAGAAGTAGAATCGCATCGACTCAATCTGCAAAAATGAACGATCTTCGCTCAAGCCTTGCTGTAAATCCACGCAACGATGAAGCTTTGTATGACCTTTATAAAATTTATTACAATCAAAAAGATTATAAAAAAGCCCAATATTATTTAAAACAGGTTATTGCTGTTAAACCTTTTGATGAAAAACTTTTAAAGAATCAACTTGAACTTGAAAAGTTACTTGCCCAGTAGCTACCATGTGATATATTATGAAAATCCCTAAGTTTCAGTCTTTAATAGACTTTGTTGATGAATGATTATGTTTTAAAATGAAAATTGTAAAATAGCGGAGGCTTCATGTCAGCAAAAAAATATAAATGCAGTGTTTGCGGTTATGTGTTTAATGCTGCAAATGCAGCTAAATACTATAGCTTAGACGGATCTTTGCAATTTGAAGATGTTCCCATTGACTGGAAATGCCCTATTTGCGGTTATTCTAAGGAATTTTTTGTTGAAATTGAATATAGTGAGCTGCAAACAAAGGAAAAAAGCAAAAAAAATGTAGCAGAAAACATAAGTGATTTCCCCCATACACGAACGCAAATTTACACTCAGAATGAATTTATTTCCGATAAAAACGCAGAAAAATTGAATTACGACGATTCCGACAAGAATCAAGAAAATAAAAATTTTCTACTGAAAGAACAAGCATTTAGACATTTGAAAGATATTATTTTACCTTACTGGTCTAATCTTGCAGATTATCAATGCGGCGGCTTTTACGGATATGTTGATTATAATTTGCAGATAAATAAAAATGCTCAAAAAGGTGTAATTTTACACAGCCGCATTTTATGGTTTTACTCAACTGCTTACAATGTGATTGGTGGAGAAAAAAATAAAAAACTTGCAACACATGCATATGATTTTTTAACCGAATACTGTTTTGATAAAAAAAACGGCGGACTTTATTGGCTTATGAATTCGGATTGTTCTTGTGCAGACAGTACAAAAAATACTTATAATCAAGCTTTTGGAATTTATGCACTTTCCGCATATTCACGTTTGACAGATTCAAAAGAAGCGTTGCGCTATGCTTATGAATTATTTGAATGCATAGAAGCTTATTGCACCGATGAATACGGTTATCTTGAAGCATTTGATAGCGAGTGGAAAAAACCTGTAGAAAGCGCAATCTGTGATCAAGGCATAACTGCAGAAAAGACGATGAACACACTTTTACACGTTCTTGAAGCTTACACAGAGTTGCTTGATGTTGATTCTCATCCGCGCGTTGCACAAAAGCTAAAGAATATTTTGCAGCTTTGCAACGATAAACTTTATTATGATGATTTTGAACGCCTTGAAGTTTTCTTTGATGAAAAAATGAATCCTGTTGGAGATATTCACTCTTATGGGCACGATATAGAAGCAAGTTGGCTTTTGGATAAAGCTTGTGATGTACTTGATAAAAATTCCAATCTTTTTGATTTAGCAGAACAGAAAGAGTTGAAAATATTGATTTCTGATACATACGCTTATACAAGCATAATAGCTAAAAAAATTCTTGAAAATGCTTTTATGGATAATTCCGTTTACAACGAAGCACGCGGTGAGCGAAACGGAAATGCAAAAATTGATAAAACACGCATTTGGTGGGTTCAGGCAGAAGCTGTTGTCGGTTTTTATAATGAATTCCAAAAAAATGGAGCATCACCGTTCAAAGATGCTGCAAAACGTGTTTTTGATTATATAGAAAAGTACGTTGTTGATAAACGAAACGGAAGCGAATGGTTTGGTTATTTAAATGAAGACGGAACGCCTATTTACGGCAGACCGATTACGGAACCTTGGAAATGTCCGTATCATAATGGGCGAATGTGTCTTGAGCTTATAATTCGCAATGCTGAATAATTTTATTCATGCTAAATATTAAGCAAGCTTGACGTAACTTTAAGTTGATTTTTGAATTTGCGTTTAGATTGTTTTTTGTTAAACAGGAGATGTTTTGAAAACTGAAGTATCAAGTGATAGCATTACAGATATTTCTATGAGAGCCGGTGAGCTTATGCTACGCAGTGGCGGTGAAACTTATCGCACGGAAGAATTTGTTGAGCATACTGCATCTGCTTTAGGTGCAAAAGATGTATCTTCATTTGTTACTCCCACTGTTGTTATTGCTTCATTTACGGATAAAGAAAATCATCACCATTCGGCAATACGGCGAGTAAAAGATAGACGTGTAAATTTGCGAAAACTTTCTCAAGTTAATATGCTTTCAAGAAGGCTTATGAATGTTGAAAGACGGACTAATCCCGATTTGATTGAAAGTATTTTAGCGAGAATTTCTCAATCTCCGGATCATTCTCCATTTGTTGTGATTTTAGCAGCTGCTTTAAGTTCTTTTTGTTTTGCATTTGTGTATGGCGGCGGTCTAAAAGAAGCTGTAGCTGCGTTTTTTATCGGACTTATACTTCGGGTTTTTCTTTTGTGGTTTGAAACGCTACCAATAAATAGTTTTATAAGTTCAATTTGTTCCGGTGCACTTATTGCAGTGCTTTCTGGTGCTGTTGTAAATTTTAATTTAATTTCATCTGCTGTTACTGTAAGTACATCAGTATTGATGCAAGTTGTGCCTGGTTTGGCTTTAGTCAATTCAATTAGAGATTTAATTGCCGGAGATTTAGTTTCAGGCACCGCGCGGCTTATGGAAGCTTGCATGGTTGCTGCGGCTCTTTCTGTAGGCACTATTCTTGGACTTATGGTGTTTTAGATTATGCAAACAGTTTTATGGACAAGTTTTTGGGCAGCTTTAGCTTCTGCATTTTGTGCAATTGTTTTTAATGCCGGAAAATATGATATTTTACCCGGAGCAATTGCCGGAGGAATCGGTTGGTTTTTTTATAAATTTCTTTTTGTATATTTGAAAATTGCAGAACCTATTGGATTTATGTGCGGAGCTGCGGCACTTACGCTTTTTTCTGAAATCTGGGCATATGTCGGTAAAAAACCCGCAACAGTTTGTCTGCTTCCGGGGCTTTTCCCTCTTGTGCCCGGTTACAGTATGTTTGTTGCCGTTCATGCGGTTGTAACGCATAACGCAGAACTTGCAGGAAAAGCAGGATATTCAGCTTTGATTGCCGCAGGTTCAATAGCATTGGGCATGGCAGTTGCAGCTTCTACCGCACGGCTTTTCATAATGGTAAAAAAACACAAAAAACCGGAAAACTCAAAGCTGCCCGATAAAATTTAGTTAATTTACCCTTTTTCAGGAAGATTAATATAATTTCCAAGCGTTCTTAATCTTGAACATAAAGTTTTGTAATTTGCGCTAGCCGCAAATTACGGGTTTCGCCGGATTAATCCCAGATTTGTGATATATTCCATGCGAAACCTTTTTTCCGTTAAATCCCAACAAAATGCGAATTAACTTTATCGCTTATGTATGCGATAAAATCATCGATTTTCATAATTTGCTGCGGTCTTCCATCTCGAAAACGAACAGTAACAGAGCCTTCGGTTTTTTCTTTTTCGCCGACAACAAGCATATAAGGAATTTTCTGAAGCTGTGCGGTTTTGATTTTCCCTTTCATGTTATCTGAACCGAAATCTGCTGCCGCTCTAAAACCTGCGTCTTGAAGCTTGTTTAAAATTTCTTCAGCATAACTATTGAATGCTGGTGCAACAGGAATCATTGCAACTTGCTGAAAATGAAGCCATGCTGGCAATGCTCCTGCAAAATTTTCAATGAGAATGCCTATAAATCGTTCAAGAGAACCGAGAACAGCGCGGTGTAGCATAACCGGATTATGTTTTGCATTGTCTGCACCAATATATTCCGCATTAAGTCGCTCACTGGAAGGAAGTTGATAATCAACTTGAATTGTGCCACACTGCCAAGGTCTGTTTAATGCATCAAAAATTGTAAACTCAAGTTTCGGCCCATAAAAAGCACCTTCGCCCGGTTGAAGCTCATATTCAAGCCCGGCTTTTTCGCATGCATCAGCAAGAGCAGCTTCTGCTCTATCCCAGTCTTCGTCTGTGCCGACTCGAATTTCTGGACGTGTAGAAAATTTTACGGCAATTTTATCATCTGTAAAGCCAAAATCCTTGTAAATGTCTTTTAAAAGATTGCAAAACTTTGCAACTTCTTCCGGAATTTGATCTTCCGTGCAGAAAATGTGAGCATCATCTTGAACAAAGCCGCGCACACGCATAATGCCATGAAGAGCACCGCCTGCTTCGTTTCGTGTACAAGAGCCGAATTCTGCCATACGCAAAGGCAAATCTTTGTATGAACGCAGTTTATGCTTGAAAATTTCAACATGACCTGGACAGTTCATCGGTTTAAGCGCGAAAAGGCGTTTTTCACTTTCAGTGATGAACATATTTTCTTTGTATTTTGACCAGTGGCCGGAACGCTCCCACAATGTGCGAGGCATTACGAAAGGTGTGTTTACTTCAACGTAACCGTCTTTGCGGATTTTATCACGGACATAATCTTTTATTATGGAATAAATTGTCCAGCCGTTAGGATGCCAAAAAATCTCGCCAGGGTTTTCTTCATCAATGTGGAAAAAATTCAAATCCTTGCCGATTTTACGGTGGTCGCGTTTTTCAGCTTCGGCAAGCATATTAAGGTAATCTTTTAGCTCGTTAGGTTTTTCCCATGCGGTGCCGTAAATTCGGGTAAGCATAGGGCGGTTTATATCACCGCGCCAATATGCGCCGGCAGTTTTCATAAGTTTGAAACTTTGCGGATTAATTTCTTTTGTGTTTGCAACATGAGGTCCGCGGCAGAGATCTGTGAAGCTGCCTTGTGTGTAAATGCTGATTATTGTATCAGACGGCAGGTCGTTGATGAGTTCAACCTTGTAAGCTTGATTTTTAAAAAGCTCAAGTGCTTTTTCTTTTGAAATTTCTTCTCGTACAAAATCGTGATTGCCGCTTATAATGCGACGCATCTCTTTTTCATTTTCAGGTAAATCTTCTTCTTTGATAGGGCGGGGCAAATCAAAATCATAATAGAAACCATTTTCAATTGACGGACCAATTGCAACTTTTGAACCTGGAAACAGTTTCAAAACTGCTTCCGCCATAACATGCGCCGTACTATGGCGCAGCATGTCAAGTTTTTCATTTTTTGCTGACATATATCTTCCTTTTGACTCGCAGATACATCCTGCGGAAATCTTCTGTACACTGAAAAAATGTGCACGTTCGCTAGTTTATTCCTTTTGTGAAATAATCGCAAGGGCGTTTTGCGTTTGGGATTGAGCTACGAATTTGGGTTTAATCTAGCAAAACGCCAAGTTTTCGTGAACGAAAACTTGAAGATTGGGCATTCGCGTGGGTTTATTATAAAATTTGGGGTCTTTGTTAGCAAAACGCCAAGTTTTTGCTCCGCAAAAACTTGAGGGAGGGTTTTGCTTTGGGATTGGAGCTACGATTTGGGTTTAATCTAGCAAAACGCCAAGTTTTTGCGGAGCGAAAACTTGAGGATTGGGCATTCGGCCGGTTGCAATCTAAAATTTGGGGATTAATCTAGCGAGCGGCGGGGAGGGTTTTGCTTTGGGATTGGAGCTACGAATTTGGGATTAATCTAGCAAAACCCGTAGTTTGCGGCGAGCGCAAACTACAAAGCCTGTTTTGCTTTGGGTTTATTCTAAAATTTGGGGATTAATCTAGAGAGTAGCGGGGGGGGGATGTTAGGGTGTTGTTTAAAACAATTTTTAAAAATATAATTTGCTTTCAAAACAGACGTTTTGGTCTTGTTTGCCTGTTATTGTTATTGTGTTTTGTGTTTTATCTTCTGAAGCAAAAAGCTGCAAGGTGTTTTTGGCTGTGGCTTCTTTTGAATAATTTATGCAAAAATCCTTGACGGGTTTTTCAAATAGATTTTCCGGAAGACAATCTGTGATGTAGTCGCCGTATTTTGAATTGTTCATGTGTCCGTTTCCGTCAAGATCGCTGATATGTACTTTTCGCTCTTCAATTAATGAAGCATTTTCATCTTGCTGAATTTTTCCACAATCTAATGAATTAAGGGCAGTTGAAAAATTTGGTTCTTCCCTTAGAGTGAACAACGAAGGTTTTATAATTTTGCGAGTTGTTGGATTTACGACAAGCCAAGAACTAACGCCAGAAACAAGCTTTTTTTCATTTTTAGATGTAATTTCATATTTTCTAAAAAGCTGAATTCCCTTAGGAGCTTCTTCCCATGTATGAATTGTGATAAAATCGTCTGCCTTTGGAATTTTGTGTAGTCTGAATGCAAGCCTTGAAACAAGTATTGCAATATCTTTTTCAGCTAGAAATTTCCAAGAAATGCCTCGCTGATAAAAATCTTCTACAGCTGCATCTGAAGTAATTGCA
>JAAYQG010000033.1 GCA_012519415.1 Treponema sp.
AAATAGGCTTTTCCAATGGTCTCATGCTAATTTTTCTTACTGTCATCTCATTGTATCTGTAATGATAGCAAAAAAAGATGAAAAAACTGCAAATTCAATAAAAAAAGTGCCCTGCCGAAAAAGCTCTGATATGGTAAAGATTGCACATAATCAAAAAAAATGTTATTCTAAGGTATGTTTAATTTGGTGGCATTATGTGCTGTCGGTGCTGAAAAAATACTGTCGCAAGAGATAAAACTGCTTGGTTATTCTCCTGTTTCAAATGCTCCCGGTCGTGTGTTTTTTACAGCCTTAACACAAGATGCGCTTTATCGAACAAACCTTTGTTTACGAACAGCAGATAGAGTATATTTGCAGATTGCTTCATTTAATGCTGATAATTTTGATTCACTTTTTGAGGCAGTAAAAGCAATAAATTGGCAAGATTTTTTCAAAAAAGATGTGCGCTTAGTTGTCGATAAAGTTCGCTCGCATAATAGCAAACTTTCTTCGGAACATACTATTCAATCAATGGTTCATAAAGCTGTTTACACAAAACTTGGTGAAATTTGGAATATGTCGGTTTTGCCAGAAAGTGGTTCAGAAGCAACCGTGCGGATTCATTTAGAAAAAAATGAAGTAATAGTCTTGCTAGATTTAAGCGGAGAGCCTCTTAATAAAAGAGGATATAGAACTCATGGCGGAGATGCTCCTTTAAGGGAAAGTTTTGCAGCAACGATTTTACAACAAATGTGCTGGAGACGAAAAACGCCTTTGCATGATCCTTTTTGTGGGTCTGGAACTTTGCCGATAGAAGCGACTCTTTATGCTTATAATGTTGCGCCGGGATTTGGGCGTCATTTTGCTATAGAAAAGCTTGCTATTTACGATTATAAAACAGAATTACGGATAAAACAAAGTGAGGCTGAAAAAATTCGCCCAGAATGTATTGCGCGAATCACCGGAAGCGATATAAATCCTAAAGCTGTTGAAAGAGCGAAAATAAATGCAGAACATGCTTGTGTTACAGCGGGGCGAGCGTTGCAGCTTATTGGCAGCGATCAGCGCATTCAGCGTCCTGATTTTACGGAAGCAGACTTTAAATCTATATCAGCTCCGTATGAAAAAGGGCTTATAATTGCAAATCCGCCATATGGGGAACGTCTTGGTACTGCTGAAGAAGTAGAAATTTTGTATAAAGATATGGCTGGTCTTTTTGAAGCATTTCCGGAGTGGCAGATGGGTGTTATTACAGCGAATCCGAATTTTGAAAAAATGGTTGGTCGAAAAGCTACAAAATTAAAAAAATTTAAATGTGGAAGTCTTGATACAGTTTTTTATTCATATCTATAAATGCTGCAAAAGTTTTTGATACACTTTTATAGCAGCAAAAAGGTAAAGACAATGGCAATTATTGTTGAACACGACAAGCGAAAACGCACAATTTTAGACAAGGCACTTGATGTATTTGTTGACGAAGGCTATGAAGATGCAACTTTTCAAAAAATAGCAGACAGGTGTGGAATTACACGAACTACACTTTATTTATATTTTAGAAACAAACGTGAAATATTTATAAGCAGTATTAAACAGTTGACTACAAACATTGAATTAAATCTTTTGGATGTTATGCATAATAAAAAACTTACTTCCCATGAAAAACTCCAACAAGTTTTGCACCAAATTATAGATGGTTGCAGAGAAAATTCAAAACTTTTTATAGTTATACTCAAATATCTTTTGCAAGTCCAAAAAACAGGCAAAGATCCTGGATTGTTAGTTAGACGAAGAACGATTAGACTTCGACATCTTTTGTGCAATATTCTTATTGAGGGCATAAACAAAGATGAATTAAATATTTCTGTAAAAGAAATTGCAACAACTTACGAAATGCTTTATTCAATGGTTGAATCATCTATTTTTAGACTTGCGATATTAAACCAAAAAGATATAAAAGAAATATATTCTGCTATAGATTTAGCAATTTCAGGTATAGCAAAGGAAAAGCCGGTGCAGTAAAGTGTCTGTATTTGTGCAAAATATGATAAGACAGAAGACTTAAAAAAAATATATATTGATAATCCATGTTTCCAAAATGTTTAAGGCTTGCTTTGGAAGAATGTTTGAGTTTATAAAACATGACATTCAGGCTAGTATACATTGCAAAATCATAGAAATGTCAACGAAAGTCAATAAAACCCAAGAGTTTTTATGTTGACAATTATTGAAAAAAAAGAGAATGTATTTAAGTGAATTTATCAGAAAAGCGAAGCGGCGGTCGCTATAAAGATTATGCACGAATAGACGCACCTGATTTATGTGTCTTGCCGGCAATGTTGCTTGATATAAGCAAAAACGGCTGCCGTGTAAAATTTCCAATCTCAGTAGAAATTAATAAAGAAGACGAATGCAAATTAAATATACAGCCGTCTTGTAAGCAAGGATTAAAGCCATTTTCTCTTACAGTAAAACCTGTTTGGACAGAAGAAACAAACGGTTGCAATGAAGCAGGTTTTTCTATAATAGGCACATCCGATTTCCCCCGACTTTCAAATTATCTTAATGTTCTTCATGAGGCTACAATTGATTCAAGCGAGCTTTTGCTGAAAGAATTATGCTTTTAATAAAACAGCTGAAAGGTTGTGCTTTTCTTGCTTTTGAAGAAAAACAATCTTGGCTTATAGATGAGCTTTGTAATTATTTTGGTGCAGATAAAAAAGAGCTTGTTTTTTATGGTAATTTAATCTATTGGCAAAACGATTTATCAAAAAACATAAAACCGTTTTGGTGTAGCACCGTTTATATCGAACCCTTTACAGTTACTTTTTCTTCTATTTCTGAAGCAGCTTCTGCATTAAAGCAAATGCAACGAAACTGGGCTCCTTATCAATATGTTTTTTTTAGGCGAGCCGCATTAGTTCAAAAAAAACTGCCTTATATAAATCTAAAAGATAGAATTTTTCCATATACGTTGCCTAAAACTCCAATTGGTGCATGGACTTTAATAGACGAAAATACAATGATAGCATCTGCTAAAACATCAAGCTATCTTCCATGTGGACGCATAAAGTTTGTTGAAGATCATGAAAATCCGCCAAGTAGAGCTTATCTAAAAATTCAAGAAGCTCTTGTTCATTTCCAGTCTTTTTTTGGAGATTTTCCAAAAGAAAACCAGCGTTGTTTTGATGCAGGAGCATCTCCCGGCGGCTGGACATATGTTCTTTTGCAGTTGGGTTGTTTTGTTCTTGCAGTTGATAGAAGTCCGCTTGTGGATAATCTTATGTCAAACCCGAAAGTTCGATTTTTGAAACATGATGCATTCACCTTAAAATGCGAAGATATAGAACCTGTTGATTGGATTTTTTCTGATGTTATATGTTATCCGGAACGACTTCTAGAATGGATAAAAATGTGGCTTGCAAGACCGAATGTTCCCAACATGATTTGCACAATAAAAATACAAGGCAAAATAGATTGGGAGATAATAAAAACATTCGAATCAATTCCGAACAGTTATGTAATTCACCTGAATTATAATAAACATGAACTAACGTGGCTTCATAAAGGCACAACAAACATAGAACAAAATAATTTATAATATGATAATCCAAATGGTTTTGAATATATTTTACAGTTTTTTTACAGTTTATTTAAATAGTGTGTTATAATGCTAAACATAAATAAGGGGTTAGTTTATGGATGTTAAGATTATCAATCCTTTTTTGGCTGCCGGCTTGTCTGTGTTTGAATCAATGTTTAACCTAGCATCAAAGAATAAAGAGCCTTTTTTGCTTGATGTGAACACAGGTCATCCATGGGAAATTTCCGGCTTGTTAGGCGTTACAGGTGATAGCAGTGGGATTGTTGCTTTTAGGCTTGGGCGCACTCTCGCTTATAAAATGCTCGAACTCTCCGGTATGGGCGATGTCAAAGATGATGAACGAGAAGAAATGTCCAAACAGCTTGTTGCCGAATTTACAAACATTGTTTCTGGAAATGCAATTTCTTCACTTACAGATATAGACTTGAAAGTTTCTCCGCCTGTTACAATTTCAGGAAGAAATCATTCCATTTCTTGGCCAAAAAATTATCCTGTAATAGCAATTCCGTTTGTAACAAAATTCGGTGCTTACGAAGTTGATGTATGTTTTAAATAATTTAAATTATTATGTAATTAATGCGCTCCGATGTAAAAATCGGGGCGTTTTTTATTGGTGGAGTTTTTGCGTTATGTTTGGGTTACTTTTGAAAACCGGCAATAAGTTTTGCTTCCTCAAGAAAACTCAACAAACGCGCACTAGACATAGGCGTTGCATAGAAAAAACCTTGAACAAAATCAGTGCCAAGTTCTATTGCTTTGTCGAGAACTTCTTGTGTTTCAACGCCTTCGGCAATAATGCTTAAATTGAAGCTTTTGCATGCGTCGATTATAGATTTAACAATTACGTCTTGTCGGTCTGAAACACCAAGCTGGTATACAATTTGGCGATCAAGTTTTAGGGTATCAACAGGAAGATTTGCAAGATAATTGATGCCGTTGTATCCTGCGCCAAAATCGTCTAATGCAATGCGAATGCCTAAAGTTTTAAGCTGAATAACTTTTTCTTTAACAGATTCAAATGAAGTAATAAAAGCAGATTCGGTAATTTCAAACTCAAAAAAGGATAGAGGAACTTGAGAATCTGTAAGAATTTTTTTTAAGCGGTCGAAAAATCCATACTGAAGAAGCTGCACGACAGATAGATTTATCGAAATTGTATCTATGTTTGTTTGTCTGTTTTGTATTGATTTTGCAAAGTCGCAAACGTTTCTAATAATTATATCGCCTAAGTCGCCGATAAAACCATTTGCTTCGGCTACGGCAATGGCTTCTTCCGGTCCAATGACAAACTGGCTGTTTTTTATGCGAAGCAAAGCTTCAAGTCGTGTAAAACGATTTTCTTTTATTGAATATACAGGCTGATAAACGACTTCAATATCGGTTTTTTTGTTTATTGCCTCTACAACGATATCTTTGATTATATTACTTCTGCTGACAGCATCATTGATGATACTGCTATAAACAATACACACGTTGCGTTCCGTTAAAGATTTTGAATATTTTAGAGCAGTCTTGCAACTTCGCAAAAGGTCAAAAGAAGAAGTTCCATGATCCGGAAAATCAGCTCGTCCGGCATTCATGCTGATTGTATGTTCCCCTGCCGGAATTTCTACAGGATTTTTAAAATAATCTTTGATTTCACGGATAACATTTGCACATTTTGCACCGTCCGCATCCAGTGTAATAATTACAAAAGTATCTCCATTGTAACGGAAAACATTTGACTGCGAAACCGTATCAAGCATGGCAGCAGTTTTTCTTAAAAGCATATCGCCCGTTTTTACAGAAAACAATTCATTAAAATGGTCAAAATCTACTACATCAATCATAAAAATTGAAAAGTCTTTTCGTTCCGTCTGAATTAATTCTTCAATTGTTCGGGTTAATGCGCTTCTATTTCCTATTCCTAAAAGAGGGTCTGTAAATGCCATAACTTCAAGGTTTGCTTGATATGCAGACATTGAAGATATGGTTTCATTTAAAGTTTCAGCTAAAATATTTAAGTTTTTATCTCGAAAATTTTCAAACTTAATTTCTTGAGAACCTGTTTTAATTTCCATGCAACGACAAACCATTTTTTTTAAGGGAATATCAAGTCGCTTGTACAAAATCACATTGACAAATACAGCAGCTATAAACATAAACAACGATGTAATCAAAAGGAGCCTCAAAGAGGCAAAAGCATTAAATACAATTTCCACTCGATTTATAGATGCACATAAAAGCAAGTTGAATTCGCTAATCATTGTTGTAATTGCAATTCTTTCAGGTTGGTTTTCGGTTCGAAAAGTTGTTTCGGTTGAAGTTTCATTTTGTTTAGGCATTATTCTTTCTGCAAGTGAAGAATCGGTAAATAAAACATCAGCCCATTCTTCTGTGGAAAGCGAGCCATAAATCAAATTAAGATAATTATCAAGAATGCAGATTGTGCCGCTTTTTGCAAAAGATTGCCGGTTTAGAGAATTATAAAAGTAATTTCTTGAAGTTTTTGCTATCAAAAAGCCACAAGTTTTTTTTTCATTTAAAATTGGAATTATAAAAAAAGAAGTATTGTGAGAATTATCAGGCAGTGTTAAAAAAAGCGGCTGGTTTTTTGAAAATGTGTTTGAAAACATCCATGCGAGAATATTTTCAAAAAAGATTTTTTCGTTTTGTTTTTTTTCCGAATAAATCGACTCTAAATAAACAGGTTTTCCGAAAGCTGAAAAATATTCGATTGAATCAATAATAGGCAACATATTTTCTATGAAATTTGTTTGCCAATGAATTTTTTCGATTAATTCAGATGAAATATTTTCCGACTTACTTTCGACAAATTCAATAATATGAGGCTCTGCGGCAAGATTTAGAAGCTGTGTTTGTGCTTCATTCAAAGATGAGTTAATTTCATTCGAATAAAGCTGAAGTGTTTTTGTCATTGCGCTTGTGATGGATTTATGTTCGTTTTTGTAAGTAAAAACAAACGCTATAGATAATAAACAAAGAAAAAGCAGAAGACAAAGCCCAACCGCAATTACATATATGTTAGTAAAAAAAGAGAAAAACCTTTTTCGATTTAGTTTTTTTGTTTCCATTAAATGTTTTCCAGTTCAAATGGTGTTTCTTGATATACATAATAGTTCAGCCAATTTGAATAAAACAAATGCGCATGACTTCTCCATGTTGAAACCGGCTTGTTTTCCGGATTATCGTTTGGAAAATAATTGTAAGGCATTTCTATTTGTTTGTGCTGACTTATATCACGAAAATATTCAGCTCCAAGAGTTTCTGTATCATATTCGAGATGTCCTGTCATAAAAACACGCCGATTGTCTTTTGATTTTACAAGAAGTATACCGGAGCGTTGAGATTCTGCAAGAATTTGAAGCTCTTTTACTTTTAGAATGTCTTCGGCTCTAATCTCTGTGTGCCGTGATTGCGGAGATGGAAAACGGTCGTCAAATCCCCTTAATAACGGATCGTTTTTGGTTTTTATTGTGTTTTGAAAAATACCGAACATCTTTTTTTCAAGATTATGTTTTGGAACTCCATAATGGTAAAAAAGTCCGGCTTGTGCACCCCAGCATATATAAAGTGTTGAAAAAACATTTTTAGAAGCAAAATCCATTATTGTGGTAAGTTCTTTCCAATAATCAACCTCATCAAACGAAAGTTGCTCCACTGGTGCGCCTGTAATAATCATGCCATCATATTTTTTATTGAATATTTCACTTGGTGTTACATAAAACCGCTCGAGATGTTCAGCACCCGTATTTTTTGATTCATGTGTAGACATATGAACGAGAGAAATTTCAACTTGCAGCGGAGTGTTACCAAGCAGGCGAAGAAGCTGTATTTCTGTTGCAATTTTAGTAGGCATTAAATTGACTATTGCAATTTGCAACGGACGGATATCTTGCAATGCAGCTCGCTGTTCCGTCATAACAAATATGTTTTCCGATTCAAGTACGGCTCGCGCAGGCAAGTCTGACTGTATTTTTATTGGCATAGATTCTTCCAGAAATTCATTTTTAATGTTGCCGAACATTTTGATTTTCGGCAAGCAAATTATATCATTAAAAAATAAAAAAGTCGTCTATTGAAAATATGTTTATTCACATTAAAAGCATTATAAGCTTTCGTAGTTTCATTGTTCAATTAAATTCTGATTTTCTTCGTTAGAATGTGTTGTTATTTTATCTTCGCTAAAATTTTTAGATACAATATAGCGAGCTGCAGGACCTTTACCGATTGAAGTGAGAATTCCTTCTTTTTTCATGTTGCGCAAAATTCGAAGCGCAAGCGATTGAGAAAATCCAAAAGCAATTTGTAAATCTTGTCGTGTAAAATATCCTTTTTTTAGGGCAAATTCCATAACATCATCTCTGTGCTTTAATTGAACAGGTGTTATTTCTGTATTAGCGGTAGCTTTTTTCTGCCATTCATTTAAATTAGGTAACACAAGCTTAAAAGCATTGTCGCTTACTGTAATTTCCGGAGACGGCGGCGAGCTTGAAGCAAAAATTTCCGCATACGATTCTGTTTTGTAGCTTGAAAAAATGCGCGGAAGCCCTGTTCCATATGCTTCAACGAGCATAAGTCTGCAAAAAACTTTTGAAAGATTTGTGTTTCGTGCAGCAGAAACGCCGAGCATTATATCGCCTCGATGAAGTCCTTCGACCAATCCTCCGACTGAAATTATCTCAAAACGATTTTTGAAAATGTGAATCAAGATGCTTGCACTTAAACTGTAATCTCTATGAACAATAGCATTAAGCAAAGATTCTCGTACTGCTGCCGGTGGAAAATCTCTTAAATCAGTTCGATAAAGCCCTGAAAATTTTGAACTTGTACAATTATGAAAATCTATCCACTCGTAAACATCGTGCAGTTGTGTCAAAAGAGAACCGCCAAATTCGCGCCTATCTTTAAAAGATGTTGTATCTGTTCCTTCAAATAAGGCTGCTTTTATTGTGTGTGTACATTGATCGGAAAGAAGAAGTGCCAAATTCGTATATTGACCTTCTGCGGTAATAAGGCCTAGTCGTCGTTTGTCTCGTCCTTCAAACGAAATGTTTCGTGCAGCAAATTGACGCGAAAGTTCAACAAATGTTAGCTTTTGGTTTAATGAACGCTGTTCTTCATATCTTTCTCCGACGGCTTCTTGTGTCATTTTAAAAATAGCTGCTTCAGAAGCCATTACAGATTCTGAACCGTGTCGCACATAAACTCCGGCAGAGCGCATTCCTTTGTTTGCAAGATAATAAGGACGAGCGTTTCCGCGCTGGACAGTAATTTTTATTACATTTTTGTCTTCAAGAACTTCCGTCATATAAGAAACAAACATTGTTACATCCGGTTTAATAGACTGGCGGATTGAGCTTGATAAACGAAGCATTTCCTCGTCAATGTTTTCAACGCCACAAACAGAGCCATCATCATTTACACCAATATAAATAACTCCGCCGGCAGTGTTTGCAAATGCAACAACTTCTTTTTTGATTTCATCTGTGAACTGTCTTTTGAGTTCGAGATTTGCACTTTCTTTTATTTTCATAATTACCAACTAAAAATTTATTTTGATTTAGTCTGAATCTAGTCTAATTCTAGCATAAATCGCAACAAATACAAGATTTTGGTTAGATTTTAATTATGTTTGATATAATGTAGCACTTTTCGGCAGTTAAGATTTGCATAAAATTACAAAACATTGCGTTAATTAGCAGGAGCGTTTCTTGTTTTTTCAGCTTCAATATGAAGTTTTTCGAGAATATTCATTATTTCATCAACAACAGGCTGTTTTTTGTCTTCAAGGTCTTCACTTAAAGAATCTTGTATAGCCTTTCTAAAAGGTTTGCATTCAATCATTTTTCCTGCTGTATAAACCATTTTATCATGCCAAATTTCATCTTTTATCATATTAGTAGGAAATTTCTCTGAAATTCGCAAGCAATTACCATTAACGGCAATAGGCAACATAACATCGGAGAGGCGAATATATGAATCTATTTCACGAACTCCTTTTTTTGTTTCCGGCTTGTTTTTACGAAATCTTGTGCCAGCAGGAAAAACAAGCAAAATCTTACCTTGTTTTCTAACATTGTCTAACGCACGCATTGAAGCCATGTTGATTTTTCGACTGCGATGCTCTTCGATTGCTCTTTCTTCTGGATCAGCAATAGAGGCAAGGCTTCTGCTTGGATAAATAATTACACGTGAATACGCAGAAGCCCATGCACTAATCATTGGGTTTTCTTCGCTAAGTTTCATGCCGGCTATTGCAACAGTTCTAGCTGCAATTTCTTCCAGCTCGGGGATTCCCGATTTTCTCATCAAGTAACTAAAACCCGGTAAGTCGAAATTGCTGTAATGTTCCATTAATATAAGACCACGCTTTCCAGATTTTACTGCGTTTAAAAATTCTTTTGCGTTTTCTACTCCTGCAATGCAAGAGCCCGGAAGCAATGTATCTATAAGCATATCATCAAGAATTTTTAATATAACCGGATTTGCTTCTTGTAAAACATTTGTATCATCAACAACTTCAGCCGAACGATTCAGTTTTGTTAGTTGTTCAAAAAGATAACCATAACAAACATCAAGAGGAGTCCCATCTTGAAAACTCATAATACCTCCATAAAAAGTCGATGAGGAAGTTTCAACTTCCGAATTGAGTTTTTAGCGCACTTTCGTAATGGAATGAGAAAGTGCAATAAATATAAAGTTTGCATTGCAAACTTGAGGATTCGTAGCGAGGCGCAATATTAGCCGAGCTACGAATCCTGCCTTCCCTTAGGACGAAAGATTAAAATCGTTTAGGTTATTTAGATTACTGCTTATATAGTTCAAGTGTCAACGACATTTTTAGCTTATGTTTATATAAAACCATATGTTTTGCTACAAATGTTTTACACAAGTACGCTTTTTTGCTGTGCTTTTGTGTTTTTACGTTTTACGGCAAAACATATTCTATTAGAGTTTTATCCTTTTTTGAGGAGGTAAATACATTCCATCCCCGCGCTTTATACCGTATGCTTTGTAAAATTCATCAAACTGCTGCACAATAGCGTTTACACGCAAAAAATGAGGAGGATAATTTTGTGTTTCATATTGCACGAGCAAAAACTTTTCCGAATGTTTTCCAAACCACATTTTTGTATAAGACTCAAAAAAAGGAAATTTATTCAGCAATTTATTTTAGTTATATACAAAAATCTATTTTTAATTAATAATTATATTATTGAATTTTCTCTTCTGCCATAAATGCTTTTACCCATACGAGATATTCAGATTTTTAATTTTGAGAACACTTCTCCGATTGGGGCGTTTATTGTTAGGTCAATATTTGCTCCTTGAAGTGAATCTGTTTTGTTGATTAACACAAGATATTTTCCATTGAAATAATTTACAAGGCTTGCGGCAGGATAAACAATGAGCGATGTTCCGCCAATAATTAGACAATCTGCATTGGAGATTGATTGAACCGCACCATTAACAACATTATTATCAAGTCCTTCTTCATAGAGAACTACATCCGGCTTTACAATGCCACCGCAATCTTTATTTGAACAAATTGGAATGTTTTCAGAAGACGTGTCGCTTTTTTTTATGTATTCTGCATTATAAAAAGCACCGCATTTTGTGCAGAAATTGCGTAAAACGCTGCCATGCAGTTCAAATACGGATTTGCTTCCGGCTTTTTGATGAAGTCCGTCTATGTTTTGTGTAACAACTGCTTTGAGTTTTCCTTTTTCTTCAAGTTTTGCGAGTGCTTTATGAGCATCGTTCGGTTGTGCATCTAAGAAAAGTATTTTTTCGCGATAAAACCGATAAAATTCTTCCGTTTGTTTTTCAAAAAAGCTATGTGATAAAATCACTTCAGGGGAATATTTCCATTGTTGATGATAAAGTCCGGAAACACTTCTAAAATCAGGGATTCCGCTTTCTGTTGAAACACCAGCACCGCCAAAAAAAACTATAGACGAGCATTCGTCAATTATTTTTTGAAGTTGTTCAATTTTTTTCTGCATTTTAATCTCCTGCTTTTAGTTATAAAATCAATTATCATATCTTGCTGTTTGGAATATTGATATTCCTTTTTATCTGAACAAAAATATGCTACTTTCAAAATAAAGCCGAATCTAACTTAATGGCGTTTGAGTGTAAAAAAATTCAGTTTTGGGCGGCGCGATTTTCTAAATTAATCTAAATTACCGACAGCAGTTATTAAAAGACACAATTCGCCATTATAGCCTACGACTCCATAAGATAACAAACATTTTTTGCCTCTTTTAATATGCGGAACAAGCTGTTCTTGAACAAAAGCTGTATATGTTTGACGTCCGTATGCAACTTGAACTTTTTTAACAAAAAGTTTTGCAAGATGATTTTGATTGTAGCAATCCATATAAGCAGCTATCATATTTTTTTCTTTTTCTGAAATGTTTTTCAATCCGGAAGAAAATTCTATAAAACTTCTGCCGCGACTAAATGATGCGCTAAATTTATATACAGCTTTTTCTGAAACAATCTCATGTGTTTCATCTTCTGCAAGATATTTTTCAAGAACGTCTAATGCGTAAAATGGATAAACGTCAGTAAATGAACCTGTTTGCTCTGTTCGGCTTAAATCGCCTTTTATATATTGCTTTCTTATAATAGTGCCGTCTTCTCCGATATATTCAATGAGGCTGTCTAATCCTTGTTCTACGCGCTGCTTTGCTGTAAGTGTAAGTTTGTAAGAAAGTACTAAACCGTTTTCAAGGCGTTCTTCTTGTAACGCAAAACCTTTTAAAAGCTGTTGAGTTTCGTTAAATTTGTGGATTACACGACGAGCGTTTCCCATATTATCAAGATAATAAACGGAAGATTCAAGTTTAGAAAAAAAAGTATCACCTTGTTCATAAACAAACTGAATTGTTTGCCCACCGTACTCATTCTTTTTTACTAGAATAGTTTCTTCTTGTGCATAAATCCGGCATAAAGCAAAAAAAGACAAAACAAGCAACACTAAAAATGTTTTTTTAGCGTTTTGTACAAAACATTTTGATAAAAGAGAAAATTTCTTTATTTTCCAAACAAAAAGATGTGGCTTCAATTTAATCCTTGCAAGTCGTGCGTGCCGGGTATTTTATATTTTAAGCGTAAAAGTTAATATTTATTAATCGGCTTAAAATAAATTTATACTAATTATATGCAGTTTTTGCGGCTTCTTCAATGAAAAAAGTTTAATTTCTTCTATAATATAGAAAAATATCGAAAATGATAAACGTAGATAATTATGGTTTGTTAATTGAGAAACTTTGTTTACGCAACGGAATTTGCATTAAAATGAATCTGTTTTATTGATATGCACACAATGTTTTGCTGATTTACAATTTTATGTAGATTTTTCAGTTAAGAGTGTTGTTACAGCTTCTGAAATGCGCCTTGCAATATACGGTTTGTTCATTGTGTAAAGATGAATTCCGTCTACACCGTATGTTAACAGTTCTACAATCTGATTAATTGCATAAGCAATGCCGGCTTCAAGAATTGCATTGTCGTTAGTGCCGTATTTTTCCATCATGCTTTTATATTTTTGTGGAAGCTCTACTCCGCATCGGCTTGTCATTCGCTCAATTTGGGCTTTGTTTGTAACAGGCATAATGCCTGCTTCTATTGGCACATTTATGTTTGCTAAACGGCAGTTTTCTGTAAACTTTAAAAATTTTTCGTTATCAAAGAAAAGCTGGCTTAAAAGATGCGTTACTCCGCATTCTACTTTTGTTTTTAGGTGTGTAATTTCTTCAAAAACATCTTTTGAATCCGGGTGATTTTCTGGATAGCAGGCACCAAGCAAATAAAACTGTCCGGGCATTGTTTTTTGTATAAAACTCGCTAAATCGCTTGCATAAAAAAAATCCCCGGCGGGTTCTCGTCCTTCAATTTTATCGCCACGTAAAACAAGCAGATTTTCAATTCCATTGTCAGCAAATTCTCTCAAAAGCATTAAAGCTTCTTTTTTTGAAAGATGAAGGCATGGCAAATGGACAACACTTTCTACATGGCAAGTTTCTTTAATACGTTTTGCAATTTCAAGTGTTTTGCCGCTGTTTTCACTTCCGCCGGCACCATAAGTAACACTTATAAAATCCGGTTTTAAATCAGAAAGCTCATCTAATGTTTTATAGATTTTATCAATTCCGTCATCTTTTTTAGGAGGAAAAACTTCAAATGAAAACACCTGTTTCTTTGTTAAAATCGAGCTATTTAGCATATTCAGCCTCTAACTTTTTTTGCGGCAGCAACAAGGTTTTTCAAAGCGGCTTCTGTTTCTACAAGACCGCGTGTTTTTAAGCCGCAATCAGGGTTTACCCATAGTTTGCTTTCTGGAATATATTTTTTCATTTTTTCTAAGGCTTTTACAATTTCTTCAACAGACGGCACTCTGGGAGAATGAATATCATAAACACCGGGTCCAACTTCTGTTCGAAAATTCTTTTCTTTTAATGCTTGTAAAATTTCAAGATTTGAACGACTTGCTTCAAAGGTAATTACATCTGCATCCATATTGTCTATGTCTTGAATTATTGGAATAAATTCCGAGTAGCACATATGTGTGTGAATTTGTGTTTCTAAGCGGCAGCCTGAATGAACAAGATTAAATGCAGGAATTGCCCAATCTAAATATTCGCTGTACCAATCGGCTTTTCTAAGCGGCAATTTTTCTTTTAGTGCAGCTTCGTCAATCTGAATCATTCCAATTCCGTTTGCTTCAAGGTCGAGAACTTCACTTCTAATTGCAAGCGCAATCTGAAATGCGCTTTCTTTAAGGCTTATATCTTCGCGCGGAAAAGACCAGTTTAAAATTGTTACAGGACCTGTCAGCATTCCTTTTACACTTTTTTTTGAATTTTTATTTGCACAACTTTGCGCATATTTAGACCATTCCACCGTAATGGGATTTTTTCTGCTTATATCTGCCCAAATTACAGGAGGTTTTACACAGCGAGTTCCGTAAGACTGAACCCAGCCGTTTTGCGTAAATACATATCCTTCAAGATTTTCGCCAAAATATTCTACCATGTCGTTGCGCTCATATTCGCCATGTACAAGTACATCAAGTCCAATTTTTTCTTGCAGTGCAATACATTCTGCAATTTTTTCGCGGTTAAAATGTATGTATTGTTCTTTTGAAATAATTCCTTTTTTAAAATTTGCACGGTTAAGGCGAACTTCTTTTGTTTGCGGAAAAGAACCGATCGTTGTAGTTGGAAACAATGGTAGTTTAAACTTTTTTTTCTGGGCTACTTCACGTTCTGCAAAAGGAGGAAGGCGTGTAAAATCGTTTTTAGAAAGATTATTTATTTTTTCTTTTAATAATGAATCTTCTAAAATGCGCTGTTTATTAAAAAGCTTTTTGTTTTTTTCCAAAGTATTTTTATCTTTTGCTGCAATTTCAGAAAGTTCAATAAGCTTTTCTTCTGCAAACGCAAAATGCTCAAGAATTGTACTGTCAAGTTTTTCTTCGTTTTTTACAGAGTATGGCACATGAAGTAAAGAGCAAGAAGTAGAAAGAACAATTTCTCCTTTCCAATACTTTTCTATTTCTTCAAGTAGTATGGAGGTTTTTTCATAATTATTTCGCCATATATTTTTGCCGTTTACAATACCTGCAAAAAGCAAACATGTGCCGCTTTGTTTTTTTATTTCGTTGTGCTTTTTTATAAGCTCAAAAGTTTCTTTTCCTTCAACAAAGTCGAGCCCAATGCCGTCAAAATCAAAATTGACTAGTTCGTCAAAAAAATCTCGAACATCGCCAAAGTATGTTTGAAGTAAAATTTTTATAGGTTTTTCTTCTAGAACATCGTTATACATTGTTTTAAAAAGTTTTTTGTCTTCATCAGTCATATCAAGAACCAATGCAGGTTCATCTATCTGAATCCATTTTGCACCAAGACAAGCTACATTTTTTAAAAGATTGCGGTATGCTGCAGAAATTTCTTTTGCAAAATCTACTAACTGCTTTTTGCCGCTAAAACGACTTAATTTTAAAAAAGTATATGGTCCAATTACAACAGGTTTTGTTTGTACGCCGCAACTTAATGCTTCTTTATATTCTTCTACAATTTTTGAATCGTCTAAACGTATTTCAACCTTATCATCAAATTCGGGAACTATGTAATGGTAATTTGTGTTAAACCATTTTTTCATAGGCAATGCTGTTAGGTCCCCATTTTTAGACTGATACCCGCGTGCCATAGCAAAATAGGTGTCCGGTTTGGAAAGGCATAATTTTTTATATCTTTCAGGAATTACACCAAGCATAAAACTTGTATCAAGCATATTGTCGTAAAATGAAAAATCGTTAGAACTTATAAAGTCAATTCCGGCTTTTTTTTGAACAAGCCATGAATATGTACGAAGCTCTTTTGATGTTTTTATTAATTCCTCAATAGGAATTTCTCCTCTGAAATATTTTTCCAAAGCAAATTTTAGCTCCCTTTTTGAACCTACACGAGGATACCCTATAACCGATTTTTTCATTTTCCACTCCTTTAAACAAAGTTACAGAGAAAACTTCAGTTTTCGAAAGTAACTTTGTTCGTGCTTCCGTAACGCAGTGAGGAAGCATAGTTAATAACCAAGTTTGCTTTGCAAACTTGGTTATATATTTATAGACTAAAAACAGAAGTATATCTAATACTTTTTTTTTGATGTTTGTTATAGCTTTTTGCTATGGCTATTTTAAGTTTTTTTTGTTACAATAAATTATGACACTTCAACAATTAAAATATGCTATTGCTGTTTCTGAGTGTGGAAATATTACAGCTGCAAGTCAAAAAGTTTTTATTTCTCAGCCAAGTCTTACAGCTGCTATTCGTGAACTTGAAAAAGAAATTGGTATTTCAATTTTTTCAAGGACGAACAAAGGCGTTGTCGTTACAAACGAAGGTAACGAATTTTTAGGCTATGCGCGTCAAGTTTTAGAGCAAGCTGCACTTCTCGAAGAAAAATATTTAGGAAATCGCCAAAAGAAAAGCAAATTTAGCCTTACTTGCCAGCATTATTCATTTGCAGTAAACGCATTTGTAGACCTTATAAAAGAATGCGGTGGCACAGAATACGATTATACAATTAGAGAAACTCAGACAAGCAGAATTATTGATGATGTAGCGCATCTTAATAGCGAAATTGGTATTTTGTATATGAATAAAAAAAATGAAGATGTTATTTCAAAACTGCTTAAAAAGAACGAGCTTACATTCACGGAACTTTTTACAGCAAAGCCCCATGTTTTTATTTCTAAACAAAATCCACTTGCACAAAAAGAAATAATAACACTTTCAGATTTGGAATCTTTTCCGTATTTAACTTATGAACAAGGCGAATTTAACTCTTTTTATTTTAGCGAAGAACCTTTACCGGCAATCGACCAAAAACTGAATATAAAAGTAAGCGACCGCGCAACGCTCTTTAATTTGCTTATTGGTCTTAACGGTTACACGGTGTGTTCCGGCATAATAGACAGCGAATTAAACGGTAGCAATATTGTTTCAAGGCCGCTTGCCCTTGACGATTATATGAAAATTGGAACAGTTACGCGAAAAGATATTGTTCTTTCAAGGTATGCAAAAGTGTACTTAAAAGCCTTGCAAAAATATATACCGTCCGAAAAAGAATAAAAGCATTTACATTGCGGCAGATATATAAATGATACATGAACTGCGAGGATAGCTTTAATTGACCGTTTGTTCTACTTACATCCCTTCAAAACGTCTTGCTAAATTCATAAACGATGAATTAGAGTTTATTTGTCCGGCGGGAATAAAGAGGTATTTCCACGATTTATAGCCGTTCGCCTTGCCCCACTCCGTACTAATTTTACAGTATTTTATTGCTCTTTCTTTTTTTGCAAGTACGTCGGGGTCATTAAGCCTGTCTTCGCCTTTTACTTCGACTAAATAGATAGTGCCCATTGTTTCTACAACAAAATCGGGCTCGTATCTTTTATTGCGGTTATAGTAAATTTGAAATTGGTGCGGATGCGGTCTGAGCCAATTCAAAACATCAGGGTCTGTTTCGATTACGCGGGCAAATATGAGTTCCGGTCTGCTGTCAAATTTTGCATTAGTAAAAACACCTTTTTCAATATTCATAAACAAATTGTTGCTAATTGGTCCTTCCGGTTCTTCAAAAAGGTTTTTTACAACTGCATAGTTGTAGGAAGTCGCCAAATTTTTTCTTTCCAAGTCAACGACTTCTTCTTGAAGTAATCCGTTGGAATAGTAAAAGTGGTTTTCTTTGAGCATTTGGTTGTAAATTTTTTCTGCAATATCTCTTTTATTCATCATGACAATGTTTTTTATGCCATTTTGACCATGTTTTTTTTCATAATACGAAACAACTTGCCCAATCAATGTATAGAGAAGGTTCGAACATTCTTCGTAGTCTATCTCTGCCTTGTTTTTAAGTTGTTCGAGCAATTTTTTTTCAGCTTGGTATCCGTCAAAATCAATGTAGTGCCCTTTGAGACTTGTTCTGTCGTTCATGTTTTCTAAATTTTGAATGAGTAACTCATTGCTGATTGGGATGTGGTTAAATTCGCTCAGGTCAAGGTCAAAGTCTACGAATTTATATTCTTCTTTTCCTGCATCCGTTACTTTTATTAACGGAATGGGAATAAATTTATTATACGTCTTGGCAATATAAACTTCTGTTTTCTCTGTACACCATGTGTCAAAAGGGGAAGCAACCTTGTTATACGTATGTGCTAAGTCCGTGTCTTTTTCAATTTCTTTTATAATTTCTTTTTTTAACTCTTCCGTTGTCGGTTCTTTAGAATCTACAGAAGTAATGCTGGAAGATACAACACTTTTAATAATATTATTAATTTGTTCGATGTGCTTTATGTTTTCGTCAGTTTCTTTAAGACCCAAATTTTCCAAATCTTCGAGGGTTTTATCTTTTGGAAACACAATATATAATTGTGCTGTACCTGTTTTTTGCGGAGCAATATCTTCCACCTTGATAAAATTGCCGGCTTTAAAAATAGAGTCGCCTTTTTGTGCTTCTTTTAACAGCTCGTCAAACTTATCGTGGGCAGTAAGATAAAGGGAGTCAACTTCCTTAACGCCCGTTCTTGCTCCATAAGGAAGACGCAAACCGCGACCGACCATTTGCTCCCGCAAAATTTTAGAGGCGGCGGTACGTAGCGGAATAATCGTATAGAGGTTATTGACATCCCACCCTTCTTTGAGCATATCTACATGGATTACAATTTCAATCGGATTATAAAATTCTTCAACACTTGTAAGTAAATCAATGTCAGCTTCTCTATTTCCTTTTTTTGAATGGATAACGAGCGTTTTGCCTTTGTATTTTCCATCAAGGAAGGCATCGCTTGTTACGTATTTATAAATTTTTGTTGCATGATCGGTATTTTGACAAACGACCATTACAAAGGGTTTCACCTGCCGTTCTCCTGTGTTTTTGGCATAGGCGAAAAGTTTTTGTTTTATATTTTCATGACACAAAAGCCCGTCTGCAAGCATCGTTTTATCGATTTCTTCGTCGCCGAAATTAAAAAAACTGATATCCTGCCGCGTAACCGCATACGGCGTTCTCGTGTAGCCGTCTTGTATCGATTCTGAAAGCGGATATTCGTATACGGCGTTTCTGAACGGCACTTGTTTTGAGCCTTTGTTATAATAGGGAGTAGCAGTCAATTCCAAACCTAAAATCGGCTTTAAGTCATTGAGCGCAAGCGAACCCTGCTCGGCGTGATAGTGATGCGACTCGTCCATTATCAATACTAAATCGTCGAGCTGTGACAGGTGCTTAAAAAAGGAGTCGCCTAAGTATTCGTTGATTGCACGCATTTTTGTATTTTCGCTGTCAAATTTTCCAATATTAAAAACATAGATATTTACATCGGATTCAAAGAAGCTAAGGTTTCGATTTCTGTAATCATCATCGGCTATAACTCGCGGCGGATTGGAAAAACAACCCAAGCCCTTAAAAACATATTTGGGGTTCGCGGGATTGCCCAAGTCCTGTTTTAATTTATTGTAAATTATTTTACCGGGGGCGACGACAAAGAAATTTTTTATGTTATGATTCGTGTAGAGGTACGCAATAAAAGCTCCCATGAGCCGCGTCTTGCCGACACCGGTTGCAAGGACAAACGCAAGCGACATAAAATTGCGCTCAAAGTCGGTGCAAATCGGATAGAGTTTGTTGACTGCGTCCAAAGCACTTTCAATGTCCATATTTTTGGCAGGCGTAACATGGTTTAGAATATCGTGCAAAATATCTAAAGACTTTTCCTGCGGCTTTCTCAGAGAGAGCGTACCGCTGATATACTCAGGCGTATACATTACAAAATCACTATTCATCGTACTCGCCCTCATCGCTTATATCGTTTCCATTGCTTCCATTTTTTTCATCGTCCTCATCGATTCCATCGTCTTCATCTTCTTCATACACAGGCGGATGGACAATGTTAAGATTATAATCCTCTTTACCAAACTCACATTTTGACAAAAGCATATTGGGAATTTTTTTGATTTTGATATTCTTAAACTGATACTCGCACACCGCTTCATACGCCTTGCACGCAATCACAAGAAACTCATCGTCTTGCATCGTCTCTTTGATTCGTGCTACATAATCCTGATCGATAAAACGAGTTGTCACAAACAAAAATGACTTTTCATTTCCCCGTGACTGCTTCCAAAAAAGCTCGTCCGACGGATCATACGTGTAACCCTCATGTAAGGCGACGGCACTTGCAAGCATTTCGGGACTATACTCTTTGTTGATAACCGGCTCGCCAAAAGCGTCTTCGTTAATCAAGGTCGGAGCAAGCTCATAGAAACGATATCCGCCACCGCCTTTCCAATCGGCAGACTTACTTATACCGCCTTGGTCGCTTCCGTCAATCACATTATCTAAACGGACTTTACAATGTGTGTAAGCATGGTTGCCCATCTCAATGCCAATCCACCGGCGGTTCATTTTATGGGCGACAGCTGCTGTCGTACCGGAACCGAGGAACGAGTCGAGAACGAGGTCGCCGGAGTTTGTTGCAAGGGTGAGTACTCGTTCAATGAGACGTTCAGGTTTGGGGGTGCCAAAGACATTTTCTGAATCAATTAGCTTAACTTCTTTTTTTGCTTCTTGATTGTCTCCGACCTCATCTCTAAACCACAAAGTTGTCGGAACAAATCCATCTTGAACGTCTGTCAAAAATCTCTTATATCGCGGGACATTTGCCCCCATTTCACCAAAATAAATTCTATTATCTTCAATTAATTCTTGCATTTTTGTCTTGGAAAATCGCCAAGATGTCCCGGCCGGCGGCATCACCACTCTCCCTGATGGAGTTGTTATAGGATAAATATCTTTTTCGTTTGGAGTTTTAGCATGACACGGACCAGAAGCCCAGACTCCGCGGGAGTCGTTATCTGGATTGGTATAACCTCGAATGCTTTCTGCTGTTCTTGGCAAAAGATTAGGCTTCCATATTTCTTTTGTTTTTGCATAAACCAATATAAAATCATGATTATCTGAAAACCATCTTGCATCATTTGCCCTTGTATGTTTCTTATGCCAAATAACTGTGCTGACAAAATTATTTCTGCCAAACAGTTCATCACAGAGTACTTTTAAATAGTGTCCTTCATCGTCATCAATGCTAATCCAAATGCTTCCATCGTCGCTTAACAGACTTCTAAGCAGCTCAAGTCGCGGTTTCATCAAGCTGAGCCAGGTGCTATGTTCAAGGTTGTCATCGTAATGCTCAAAGGCGGAACCGGTGTTGTACGGCGGGTCTATGTAAATACATTTTATTGTGCTGGCGTATTTTCTTTCGAGGGCTTTTAGTGCAAGCAAATTGTCGCCGTGGATGAGGATGTTCTCGGTATTTTTGTCTTGTTCCGTGTTAGAAAGTTCTTTGTTTTCTATGAGTATTCGCGGCTCAACGGAAATCGTATCTTTTTTGCCGTACCACGTTAATTCCAGTTTGTTTGACATGGGGGGGGCTTCTCGCATTTTTTATAACCGGTTTATATTCTATCAGCTAGGAATAAAAAATACAAATGTTTTGCAGTAATAAATGCGTTTTTCATTCTCATTCAATCGTTACCTAAAACATCTGCAAAAACAATAGCTAATTCGTTCCTCTTTTGTCTGAGTTTCTCATCAGTAAAACCAAAAAAATCGCTATCGGACCCATCAATAAAACTTAAAATATCGATAAAATATTCTTCTTGTTCCTCTGTCATCGGTGTCCAAGAAAATAAATTGTCATTCCACCACACATTATCTACCCACCTTTGGACTCGATCCAAATCTATTTTCCCCTCCAAATATGAATCTATCATAAAAATGAGCTGATTAGGTGAACACTCTACAATAGGTGCATTTTCAATATCAAATGTATTCGTTACATCTGGGTCTCCATTGATTTTTATCAAATCGAACGTGTCTAATTTTAAATCTAAAAAATCTTGTAAATTTTCTTTTGTGATATTACCTTTCATTCTATATCCCTTCCTTTCTTAAATTTTCGATGAATTAGGCTTCCATCTGGAGCATATGTTTCCTTATAAAAAGAAATGACGCCACCTCTCGGACCTATTACTTTTACATAAACCGCATAGCTTCCAGAAACCTCACCTGGTTTATAACTTGCAACTACATACCTCCCTAGCTTATTCTTAGCTACTTTATAGTCTTTATATTTGCTTGAAATTGTCCTTCTGAAAAATTTTTTGATTTCAGCTGTCACTTTTGGTGGAGCAAGATAATCTCCATCTATTGCCTCTTGTCTAGTTTTAAAATCTATTACGGATTTAATAGACCCTTTTGTGCCCACATAAGCACCACTACTCATTTTCAATCCCATTACTTTACACCTCCAAATACTTTTGAAATTTGAGGCATATATTCCTTATACGGGATTGAGTTTTTTATGCAAACGCTTTTCATATTAGGTGTCAGTGAACCATATGACAGTATGAATTTTGGTTTTACGATCGTGCATACTTTTTCAAACCCTGTTTCCAACAATTGTCTGTCTCGATTATTTCGTCTGCAGCCTAGCGTTCCAATAAAAATATTGGATTGTTCTTCAATACCATCAAAAACATAATCAAAGCTTTCCTCATCGCACCATCTGACATTGACGATTGTCTTAATGTTATTTTCATTTAACCATACCCCTAACCATCTCGAACGATACACATTCATCATCTTGACCGGATAGGGCATATCCCCATACATTGAAAAATCTGGAGTAACAACACCTTCGAACTTCTTCAACTTTTCCAAATATCTGTTGGGTGCATTCCACAATCTTTCAAATTCTGAATCATCACAATAAAACACTATCCATTTTCTATAGTCTTCTTCATTCTTTGTTTTCATCGCCTTTTCAAAAGTAATAACATCTTCCGGAATTTCATCACTACTTTCTACATAGGGCATATCATATTTTCCACAAAAGATTGGATTTTGATTTAATCCGCTTTTATCAAAGCTAAATTTTTTATTAATCATATCATGTCTCCATAAATAAATTACTCTTCCAATTTATCTATGAATATGATAAAATAAACTTGCTCAAAGCTTATGGAATCATATCCATAGATAGAACACATCGTTAGCTGTTCCCGCAGCTATCGGTGTGTTTTTCTTTGCCTAAAACCCATTTTCATCCCCTACTATAATGTTCTAATTGAGTCTTTGCCATTGTTACTGAAACATTGCAATTTTTCATCACCTCCTCTACAGACATTCCTACTACAAGGTCTTTTGGTACTAAAAGTTCACCCGCAAAACAATTCGCTTGCCACTCGGGATCCTCATAAGCCCTTCTTGCTTTTATTTCTGAATCTGTTCTACATAAAGAAATTGCCTCTCCACCATGAAAAAACAAGTGATATAACTCATGAGCTAAAGTTGTACGTGCAAACGGTATCTCTTTATATGCTTCTTCATAGATATCTTCCCTTATTAAAATATGCCGTTCTTCAGGAAATGTTTCTCCACATTTATTTTCCATATCTTCTTTTGGTAATATTTCGAATGTAAATATCCCCTGTGCACTTAGAAACTCAAAAACAGCAAGAATAGGAAAGTCAGTGCTCTTTTCTAGTCCAACAATTTTTCTAATTTGATTAGCAAAAGATCTAATTTTCAATCTGGAAGTTGGACGTGCTCTATAAATTTTATCCAATGTCTAATCCTCACTTTTATTCAATATTTTTTTCCACTGCTTAATAGCATCCTCATCGATAGTTTCTAATTTTCTAGCCAACGAGAATGCAAATTCTTTTTGTGACATACTTAGATTTTTCAAGTTAATTTCTAAGACCTCTTCCGTTGCTGCAATAGACTTTCTAAATTCATGCTCTTGATTTTCTGTCATTTGATATAATGCCGGAATTTCTTCATACCATTTTTGCGGAATTCTTTTTTTTCCATTTTCAACCGCTGATAAAAAAGATGAACTGACATTTAGTTTAATAGCCATGTCTTTAAGAATCTCTCCCCTATCAAGACGAAGTTTCCTTAAAAAAATTCCTAACTGTGTCAACATATCTTTTCCTCCTTATTTTCCACTTCAAGCACATTGTACACCTAATTAAAAACCTTGTCAACCATTTAGGTTGATTTTTTAAATAAAAAAATTATACTTTTTTATAACCTCTTTTTCATTTTAATTCCTTCTTGCTTATAACCGATCAGAAATTGTGACTGGTTTATATTAGTTTTTCGTTGTCATCGATTAACAAGTCAGCCTTGTTTGTTTTTTGAATTAGTTTATCAAAATCACTTTCATATAATTGGTCTTGAATTACTCTGTATTTTTCAAACTCGCTTTCAGCAAAACTTTTTGCAATTTCGGCAGATATTTTTCCTTTGTTTTGCAAAATATCTTCTTCGTTAAACTCTAAAAACACATCCAATCGTTTTGCCCAGTCTTCCATTTTCTAATCGTTGTTTATCTAAAACATACCCTTGTATAGTAAATGTTCGTAACACATTTGTTGCCCATTGACGAAATTGGGTTGCCCTAATTGAATTAATACGATACCCGACAGAGATGATCGCATCTAAGTTATAAAATTTCATTTTGTATGTTTTCCCATCTGAGGCAGTTGCCGAGGATTCCTCGGTAACTGCTTTTTCAACCAGCTCTTTAGATGTAAAAATATTTTTTAAATGTAAACTGATATTGTCTGTGGAACAGTCAAATAATTGAGCCATAGATTTTTGGGTAAGCCAAATATTCTCATCATGCACTCTAACTTCAATGCTGTCTTCACCAGCCTGCTTTGTAAAAACAATGAAATCAGTTGTACTGTTTCTAATTTGGATGTTTTTTTTCTTATCTTTCATTCACTTTGCCTCTGAACGTATATATCATTTTTTGAATTTCGATGCTATTTATCACCATAGGTATTTTATCTTCTGACATAAATTCCCTTTTTTAAATAAGTGCTTCTATGTAACAGTATATCATGTTTCATCAAGCTGAGCCAGGTGCTATGTTCAAGGTTGTCGTCGTAATGCTCAAAGGCGGAACCGGTATTATACGGCGGATCTATGTAAATACATTTTACCTGCCCTGCGTATTTTCTTTCGAGGGCTTTTAGTGCAAGCAAGTTGTCGCCGTGAATGAGCATGTTCTCGGTGTTTTTGTCATGCTCTGTGTTTGAAAGTTCTTTGTTTTCTATGAGTATTCGCGGCTCAACGGAAATTGTATCTTCTTTGCCGTACCACCTTAATTCCAGTTTGTTTGATATGGGATTAAGTGTAGCATAATTTTAGAATATTTTGTAGGGACTGATTTATTATCAATTAATCATCAGAAATCGTTTCTACTAATGCAATATATTCCTTCAATTTTCTCTGTAACAGTTTCTTATCTATCAATTTTAGATTATATTCCGAAACCATTGTCGGAGATAAACTACGGCTGAGAGCAAATTCTACAACTTCGTCGTCTTTGCTTGCACACAGGACAACGCCTACGCTTGGGTTTTCGTTTTCTTTTTTCACTTCACGGTCAAGTGCTTCAAGGTAGAGATTTACCTTACCAATATACTCCGGTTTGAATTCTCCGATTTTCAATTCAAAAGCTACAAGGCATGTGAGCCCTCTGTGGTAAAACAGCAAATCAATATAGTAATCATGCTTGCCAACCTGCACACGATATTCTTCTCCAATAAAGGTGAAATCTTTACCTATTTCAAGAATAAAATCTTTAAGGTTTCGTATAATCGATTTTTGTAAATCACGTTCCGAAACAGTATGGGGAAGATCAAGAAAATCAAGCACATAATTATCAAGAAAAATATTTCCCGTTGCCCTTTTTGATTCCGCAATAGCAGGACTCAACGGTTTTTGCGACAACATATACCGTTCATAATATCCGCTGTCAATCTGTCGGGCTAATTCTCTTTTTGAAAGACGCTCTTTAATACACATATTCATATAAAATATGCGTTCTTCCATTGTTTTACACGCAGACATAATTTTGAGATGGTTCGTCCAGCTCAATTGTGTCACCAGTGGTGACACTTTCTCCTCGTCCTTATAAAGCTCGTAAAATTGTTTCATTCTGTAAAGCCCGCGACGTGTGAAACCTTTTAGATCAGGGTAATTCGTAGCAAAGAAGTCTGCAAGTTTCTGCACAAAAGCATCACCATATTCAGCATTTTCCGATTCTTCGCTAATGTACTTACCTATATCATGATACATTAGAATCAGCTCTTCATTGACTTTGTGATACGCACGTTCTTTAGCAGACTCGATAATCTCAACAATCTTTTTAAATTGCTCATCGTAAGATGTTACATCGCTCATAACATGATTCCTTTTTTTGACAAGTGCTTCTTCTCGACAGTATATCATGTTTCATCAAGCTGAGCCAGGTGCTATGTTCAAGGTTGTCGTCGTAATGCTCAAAGGCGGAACAGGTATTATACGGCGGGTCTATGTAAATACATTTTATTGTGCCGGCGTATTTTCTTTCGAGGGCTTTTAATGCAAGTAAATTATCTCCGTGAATGAGGATGTTCTCGGTGTTTTTGTCATGATCCGTGTTCGAAAGTTCTTTGTTTTCTATCAATATTCTCGGCTCGACAGAAATCTTTTCTTCCTTGCCGTACCACGTTAATTCCAGTTTGTTTGACATGGGGGTTTTCCTTCTATAAAATTAATGTATCTTTTTTAACAAGCTTTTTATCAAGGTTTCATCTTCGATTTTTGTAATCCCGAAGCTCTTCTTACCGGCATCTTTTAGGGAGGCTCCTATGTGATAAACTTCCATATCATCAATAATCAAAAAACGGTCGTGAAAATCGTTCGTTGTTTTTACCGTTAACTTCGAATATTGTGCATTAAATGTAGTTATATCTTTAGCAGTTAAATTTCCCTTACCCGCTGTGGCTATGACAACATCAACACCGTTGTTTTTCTTGCACAACAAGTTTAGAGTATTCGTATCTACATAATTATCTACTAGAACAAGCTTTGTTTTTGCTTTTTTGATTATATCCACAATAAAGCTAAAAGCGTCATAAATTTGTCCGTCAAAGAAGATATGTTGTTTTACTTCGGTTTGTGTTGCAATGTAGTTGAAGACTTTTTCCAGTTTTTGATCCGTTTCAAGTTGCTTTAATTCAACGCGATCTAATCTTTCAAAAATTGTAGCATTGCCAATCAAAAAATGACGCATTGCTACAAAAGCTCTCATAATATTGATACTAACTATTGTTGCCACATCACTTTTTAACACTGATGAAAGCATTGCTATTCCCTGCTCCGTAAAGACATATGGCATATATCTTCTACCACCTGAACCAGAATCAGGTTTTGAGGTGACATTTTGGCACCTCAAAACTTCATATTCATCTTTTGTTAATTGAAAGCAAAAATCTTCTGGAAATCTATCAGCATTTCTACTCCTTTGCCTATTTAGGTATTTAGTTTCGATTTGATATAATTCTGCAAGATCTCTATCGACCATCACTTGCTTGCCTCTAAAAGTATATATCATTTTCTGAATTTCAGTACTACCTATCACCATAGGTGTTTTATCTTCCGACATACATTCCCCTTTTTTTGACAAGTGCTTCTTCTCAACAGCATATCACGTTTCATCAAGCTGAGCCAGGTGCTATGTTCAAGGTTGTCATCGTAATGCTCAAAGGTGGAACCGGTGTTATACGGCGGATCTATGTAAATACATTTTATCGTTCCGGCGTATTTTCTTTCGAGGCTTTTAGTGCAAGTAAGTTGTCGCCGTGAATGAGGATGTTCTCGGTATTTTTGTCTTGTTCCGTGTTCGAAAGTTCTTTGTTTTCTATAAGTATTCGCGGCTCAACGGAAATTGTATCTTTTTTGCCGTACCACCTTAATTCCAGTTTGTTTGATATGGGATTAAGTGTAGCATAATTTTAGAATATTTTGTAGGTATGACTACTTTTCGCTCTCTTTTTCCTGTTGTTGAAGGTAAAATAAAGTTTTTTGTGTTTCTATTTCAGCTCGAAGTTCTTCTTCAGTAGGAAGATAAAGTTTGTATTTTACCGCAAATAATTGCTCGTTTCCATGCATTACCGAATATCGTGCAATATCTTCATCCGTATCGTAACAGAGGACAATACCGGTAGTCGGATTATCTCCCTCGCTTCGCTTCAGCTCATCGTACATTCGAACATACATATCCATTTGACCGACATCCTGATGTGTAATTTTTCCTGTTTTCAAATCAAATAAAACAAAGCATTTCAGAATATAATTGTAGAATATCAAGTCAATGAAGTAATTCTCTTACTTGGTTTTAATATGTTGCTGCTTTCCGACAAAAGCATAGCCTTTTTCGAGTTACATAATGAACTTCTGTAAATTATTAATGATAAACTGTTCCAAGTCAGGCTCAAGATAACTCGTGTCTTTAGAAATACCTAAAAATTCAGCAATTACAGGATTTTTGATAAATTCCAACTTATCTTGGTGTTATTACTGATTTTATCTAAATGTTAATCTTAGTTTCTTTGTCAAAATGTACATCAAGTTGTGGAAATGGTCTTTTAATACCTGCATCTTTTAACCCTTGATGTGTGTGTTTTATAAGATTGTTTCGCATATCAAGAAAATCGTCTTTTTTGCACCATGCTGCAAGGGTGAGATTTACAGAAGTATCGTTAATAGCACTAAATAAAACTTTTGGCGCAGGTTCATCAATTACAAGAGCTGTTTCAGAAGCAATTTTTAAAAGCGTTTCTTCAACTTGATTCAAGTTGCAATCATGGGGAACAGCAAATGAAAGCGAAAATCTTCGTTCCGGACAATATGAAACATTTATCAATTTAGTTTGAATTATTGTTTCGTTTGGAATACGAACAAGCTGATTGTCAGGAGTTTTTAGTTTTACAGAAAGAAGATTAATTGTATAAACTGTGCCGCTTATATCATCAACTGTAATAAAGTCGCCGATTTGAAAAGTATGTTCGCTTAATACAAAAAATCCGCTGATAATATTACTTACGGAAGTTTGAGCTGCAAAACCAACAGCTATACCAGCAATTCCAGCTGCGCCTAATACTGCTGAAAGGTCAACACCAAAAAGATTTAAGATATAAAATATTATAGAAATTGTAAAAATATATTTTATGCTTTTTTCAATAGTCATTACAGTTTGCGGCTTTAAATTTTTAAAGATTGTCTTTTTAAGTTGTTTTTTAAAAAGTTTATAAAGTAATGTAAAAATAAAAAGTGCTACCAAAACAGCTGCTAAACTTAAAAGGTTTTCAAATGTTAGATTTTTTTCAATCCATTCTGTCATATCAACTACTCCTATTTTAAAGTTGAATTAATAAATTATGTTTTCAAATCTACTAAAAATATCAGAAAAAATCATCATTTTATAAAATTTTTTGGGCAAATATCAAAAATAAAGCAATCTGTGCATTTTGGATTTCTTGCAACGCATACATACCGACCATGTAAAATTAGCCAATGGTGTGCATTATGTAAATATTCTTCAGGGATTTTTTGCAGCAAATCCTTTTCAACTTTGTCCGGAGTTGTTGCAGAAGAAAGCCCCAAACGTTGCGCAAGTCTTAGAATGTGAGTATCAACAGGCATTACAGCTTGATGATAAAGCACATTAAGCATTACATTTGCAGTTTTTCGTCCTACGCCCGACAATTCCATAAATTCTTCTCTGGTTTTTGGAAAATTGTTTGAAGAAATGTTTTCAAAACTACATGTGCCTGCATTTTCTCCGTATTTTTGGATAATTTTTTTTGATAGCGACATTATGTGTGCGGCTTTGCTTCTATAAAGGCCGATGCTTTTTATGGAATTTTCAAGTTCCTCTATTGAAAGTGCTGCCATTTTTTTAGGAGAATCTGCCAATTTGAATAAATTTTCTGTTGCTTTGTTGACGCTTTTATCTGTTGCTTGCGCACTAAGCACAACTGCAACAAGCAATGTAAACGGATTCGGTGCGATGAGCTCTGTCTTAGGATTTGGGTTTGACTGTTTGAATCTTTGAAAAATTTCTTGAATCAAACAGTCAGATATAAAAACCATAAAAGGATTGTATCAGCAAATTTCGTTTTGTTATAGATCGCTCATTGAACCACTTTAAATCTAACCGAAAAAAAAGTGGTGAATCAAGTAAAAATCTAACCCAAAATGCAAAACAGCAATGTAAAATCGCTATTTTACGGCTTTTTTCAAAGCTTCGAGCTTATCAAGTTTTTCCCATGAGAATTCATTTCTGCCGAAATGACCATATGCAGATGTTGCTTGATAAATAGGCTTTTTAAGATCAAGTGTTTTAATAATTCCAGCCGGAGAACAGTCAAAAACTTCGTTAATTGCTTTTGAAAGCGAACTTTCGTTTACTTTCCCTGTTCCGAAAGTATCAACCATAATCGAAACTGGATAAGGGACGCCGATTGCATATGCAAGCTGAATCTCACATCTTTCTGCAAAACCGGCGGCGACAATATGCTTTGCGATATATCGTGCCATATAGGCAGCGGAGCGGTCAACTTTTGAAGGATCTTTGCCTGAAAAAGCACCGCCGCCATGTCGTCCCATTCCGCCATAAGTATCAACTATGATTTTTCTTCCTGTAAGACCAGTGTCGCCGAATGGACCGCCGATAACGAAACGGCCTGTAGGATTTACAAAAAATTTGGTGTTTTTGTCAATTAATCCGGTTGGTTCAAGAACCGGTAAGATGATTTTATTAATCACAGTTTCTTTAATTTCGCCGTGTTCAATTTCCGGATTGTGCTGGTGTGAAATAACAACAGTATCAATGCGTTTCGGCTTGTTGTTTTCGTATTCAATTGTAACTTGGCTTTTTGCATCTGGACGGAGCCATGAAATGATTCCGCCTTTGCGCAAATCTGTTGCTTTGTGCAGAAGTTTATGCGCATACATAATCGGTGCTGGCATAAATTCCGGTGTTTCCGAACAAGCAAAACCGAACATCATGCCTTGATCGCCTGCACCTTGCTGACCTTCAAATTCTTTAAGTCCTGTTCCTGAAACGCCTTGATTTATGTCCGGCGACTGTGAATGAATCATGTTGAGAACAGCCATAGAGTCGCAGTCAAGACCAAAGTCTGAGTCTGTGTAGCCTATCTGGCGTGCAACTGTGCGTGCAAGGTTTTGCACATCAACATAAGTGTTTGTTGTAATTTCACCGCCAACCAAAACCAGCGCAGTTGAAGCAAATGTTTCGCATGCAACGTGGCTTTCAGGGTCGTCTTTAAGACATGCGTCAAGAATTGCATCAGAAATTTGGTCGCAAAGTTTGTCGGGGTGTCCTTCTCCTACAGATTCTGATGTAAACAGGTAATGATTGTTAGATAAGATAGAACTCATTTTGAGCCTCCTATTTAGCAAGTTTAAGTTCTCTAACGAGAACTTTTTCCGCCTGCAATTTGGATAAATCAGCGGATAAGAAATGTACAGAACTAATATATACAAAAGGAAACTATTGGGCAATAGATGAAAGGCGTTTTTCAAAGGGTTTTATAACCTTATGCTGTCCAGAAAAAGTCTCAGACCGTCTAAGTCAGCTGTCAAATCATCTTCGCGCGGGTGTTCTCCGCTGCATGATAAAGTTTTGCATCTTATATAGTTGAAATCAATGCCGAAAACCGAAGACAAAATCTTAAAATGGGTATCGGGACAAAATTCAGGATAAAGAACAAGAAGTCTTGCATTTTCCTTTTGCGTAAGAAAAAACGGAGCCATGCCTGAACCGTTTGTGCCTATTAGATATTTTACGTTTTTGAAAATAGAAATAATTTCCGTCAGGCTGAAATCTTCAGGGTGAATCGTAACAAAGCCGTATTTGCTGACTAAATCTTGTACTTCCTTTTCGTTCGTCGTGTTTCGTGGTGAGACATTTTCCCTTGAGATATAGATTTTTTCTCCGTATGAATTATTCGTCGGTACGGAATCTGCCAGCATTTTGTAAAAATCTTTCATAAAATGAGGCAAGTAAACTTTGTTATGACCTACTTTTTTTCCACATTTAACTAATTTTGTTGAATTTAATAAAGATGTAAAAATGAGGGTATCAGGCTTTAAGATTGTTCCAGACGGAAAATCAAGTATTTTTTCTTTAGGAATATTTAAAACACCGCATATAAAATGAATAAATTGCTTTTGAAATGGCAGCTGTTGTGTAAAAACATAATAGTCCGGTTTTATTTTTGATTTCCACAAAAGATAAATTTGCCCGATGTACTCACACCAATAATGTCCGTAACAGCTTTCAAGCGACGAAAGGCTAAAATAAGCTAGAGAACCATGTGTCCTTTTAACCGGATTACATGGAAAAACATTGTCAATTTGTGGATTTATATCTTGGGCTGTTATTTCTTTTATAACTCTCTTGTCTTTTGTAAAAATCTCTTCAAGTCCATTTTTCACGATGCCGTTTTTAAGGATGTATACATATAAATCTGGAATTACAGCCGTGTATGAATCCTGATTGAAATCCTCATGGAAATTTCCATAAATAGGGCTTCCTGAAAAAGGAAGAGGTCTTTACAATATAAAGAAATAGGTATAAAATTCCAGATACAGGTGCACGATAAAATCAAGGAAACCCCAAAAAACCTTGCACCTAGAAAGGAACCAA
>JAAYQG010000034.1 GCA_012519415.1 Treponema sp.
TTTGGCGGAGTTCTTGTTGCGGCGGTTCTTGCTATTATAATGAAAAATGTTATGTTCATAAATGGTTATTTTAATAATGAATCTCTTTATCTTGAAGCACTTCTGCCTGCTGGACAAAAAAATCTCGTTGCAGTTCTTTTTGCTGCGGTATTAATCGGTTCTGTAGGTGCTGTAATGGATGTTTCTATGTCTTTAGCTTCTGCGCTTTTTGAGCTTGCAATTTCTGTTGAAGATATTTCTTTTAAGCAACTTGTAAAATCCGGTTTTTCCATAGGGCGCGACATGATGGGAACAATGGCAAATACATTGATTCTCGCTTATATCGGAAGTTCTCTTTCTTTTCTATTAGTGTTGATTGCATATAATTCTTCTTTTTTGGGACTTATTAATAATCAAATTATTGCTTTTGAAATCATGCAAGCGATAACAGGTTCAATTGGTATTCTTTGCGGTATTCCGCTTACAACATTTATTGCAGCTGCATTATATTCCATTAAAATAACTTTTTCCATATCTAAAAATTGCTAAATTACTACATTCAATTTAGCGATATGGTCGATGAAGTTAGGGCGATTTTTTTAATTTTTCAGCAACTTTGCATTTTGTGCTATCATTTTTTTATATGATAGAGTAGTATGTTTTTATAAAGTATTAAGGAGATTTTGTTTTATGGTGCAGTTTTATTTATTATCTGTACTTTGCAATTTTGCAGCAGGATATATTTTTGTATTTGGTTCGGAGCCAAATAATTCAGTAAAAAATAGTTCAAACTTAAATGAAAGAATTGAGTTTACTAATAAAAGATATGTTCTAATACTTGGTCTTTTGACAGTAATTACAGGTTTTTGCAAATTAATAACTCCAATTTACGACAATATTATAATTATTGGTGATTTTATTCCGGCTGTAGCAGGAATTGTTTCGGGCTTTTGTTTGCTTTTAGATTATTATAATGATTCAACTACAGTGCCTGTATCTCTACCCAAAAAACTTGATTTAATTTTTACAAAAAGTCGAAGATATGTTGGAATTGTTGTTATGATTATATCAATAATTCACTTTTTATTTCCTACAATGCCGCTTTTTTAATATGTTTTAGTGCACTTTTAAGTTAAATATAAAAGTTGTTGATTTATAAGTTTGCGTTGCAAATGAGAATCAACTGCTATTTTTCACTTGTAACAAAATGGAGGCCAAGAAAGAGCTTTTAGAAAGACTTTCTCGTGTTAGTAAATATGAAAAAATCTGTTGCTGGCATTGTATGTGTTGATGGACTTTTTTTTATCGCTCGACGCATTCCGTCTGGTGTAATGGGCTGCCATTGGGAATTTCCGGGTGGAAAAGTAGAAAAGGGTGATTCTTTTCAAGATACATTAATCCGTGAATATAAAGAGGAATTTGGAATTTCTGTAAAAGTCGGCGATTTTATTGGGAAAACTTCATTTAAGCATAATGGAAAAATTGTTATGCTTCATGCTTATGAAGTTATTTTTCCAAAAGAAAAATACGAGTTGGTTTTAACAGACCATACTGAAGTAAAATGGATTCCGCTTGAAGAAATTGAAACATTGCTTTTTGTAGATTCTGATTTGCTTCTTTTGCCTTATATTTCTGAATGGAATAATCGAAAAAAGGAAAATCAGTCAAAAATATGAGAAATCTTTTAATTTGCTTATTTTTACTAGTATGTGCGTTATTGCTTTTTCAAGGATGCACACAAAAAAAAGAAACTGTAATTGAGCTGCCGAATTCGTTTAAAAGTCCGGCGATAGAAGATTGGGCTGTAATTCAAGAACCTTATACCGCTTTTTATGAAGAACCGTCTGAATTTTCCGGAATTGCTTCTAATGCAAGACGAGGCGATGTATTAAAAGTTGAAGGGCGAAAAATTGTTGATAAAAAACATATTTGGCTTAAATTTGAACGTGGCTGGATTCAAGATTCTGTTGTAATTATTTATTCTAATGAATTAAAGGCAAGAAAAGCGGCAGCGGTTCTTGAAAATTAAAATATGAGGTTTATATGAAGAAAAAAATTAATATAGAAACATTCTTTTTTGTATCAATAATTGTAGTTTCGGTTGCTTTTTTGCTTCCGTTGATTGTTCTCTCTTTCTATAATCATCCGTCTGTTGATGATTTTTCTTATTCTATATCTACTCATGAAGTTTGGAAAAATACCAACTCTGTTTTTTCTCTTGTTGCAGAAGCATTTAGAACATCAGCAAAATATTATAATACATGGCAAGGACTTTATTCTTCGGCTTTTCTACTTTCGCTTCAACCGAGTATTTTTGGTGAATCGTGGTATGCTTTAGCAGGAATTTTTATTATTGCTGCATTTTATTGCTCTTCAATTTTTTTCTGCTATTATATGTTTTACAAAAAGTTGGAATTAAAAAAGCTTGAAGCCGTTTCGATCGGTTTTCTTATATCAATGCTTTGTATTCAATGGATGCCATCTGCATTGCAAGGAATTTATTGGTTTAACGGAGCAGGCAATTATACATTCTTTTTTGCAATTCTTTTGTTTGTTGTTGTTTGTATTACTAGCATTTCTTCCGATACATCAAAAGTTTTGAATGTAAAACTTTGTTTGAAAATTCTTATTACATCAATTTTTGCTTTTATTCTTTCCGGTGGAAATCATGTAACTGCATTTATGGGTTTTTTAACGATTGCAACTGTTGTTATGTATGGCTTTTTCCGGAAAAATAAAATGTTGGTTTTTAGAAATTTATTGCCGTTTGCTTTTTCATTGTTTGGATTGTTGTTGAATTTTTTATCTCCGGGAACAAAAATCAGACAAAGTAATTTTCAAAAAACAGGATTTGTAAAAACTATTGTTCTTGCTACATTTAGAGGGTTTGAAAACACAAATTTATGGATTAATGTTGCAATTATTCTATCAATCTTGTTGATGATTCCATTTTTTTTGCGTGCTGCTCAGCGTTTACTGGAAAACGGAAAATGCAAATTCGATAAGCCGCTTTTAGTGTTGATACTTGGTGCAGCGTATCCTTGTCTTGAGTTTTGTCCGCCTTTTTATGCTGTGGGGCATGAGGGGGACGGTCGCCTTTTAAATGTTGTTTATTTTTCAATTGTTTTTATTTTATTTTTTGAAATGTTTTATATTTGCGGCTGGTTTCTTTCAAAAATAAAAGTAGACCTTGAGTTTGTTAAAAAATCTCTACAGCCCAAATCAAAGATTTTTTCAATTTTGGCAGTTTTGTTTTTGTGCATGACATTTTTTTGTGCGTGCGGTAGAAGTTCTTACGGTTTTCAAGCAACACGTATGATTTTAAATGGACGTGCTGCTCAATATGATAAAGAAGCTAATGAACGTGCAAAAAAAGCAGAAGAATCTGCGGGACTTGATATTCAATTTAAGCAGTTTTCTGTTAAACCGTCTTTGCTTTTTATAGAAGATTTATCTGAAGATTCTGAAATTTGGCCGAACATTGATTATGCAAGATTTTATAATCTAAAAAGTGTAACTTTAGTTGAATAAAAATAAACAATTTTCAAAATAATCATGTGTTTTTTAGCCTGTGAACCAAGGGCAGGGTTTCTACATACTGTAAACCTCTTTCATCTGCATAGTCCCTAGCTTTTTGAGCCAAAACAATAACATCTTGTGGTTTGTGAGCGTCCGCATTGCACACGATTTTTACGCCTTTTTTACCTGCCATTTCCCAAAACTTATCCACCGGATATTGATACCGTAGTATTCCACCGCTTTGTATCTTTTCTCTCGATAAGCCTAGACCGTTTATTTCAAGAGGAATTCCGCACTCATAAGCAGCGTTGATTACTTCTGTAAATCCGTCTTCAATATCTTTGCTCCATTCTCTACCGAATGCCATAATAAGGTCGGGGTGTGCAACGAAGGTAAATATTTTGCTTTGAATAGCGTCAACAAGATTTATAAAATAATCCTTTATAACTTTCGCCCCTTGTATTTCGGGAGCATATTTAAAATCTCCGTCAACAAAAACCCAATGAGGTCCGTGTATTAAATAATCGCAAGCTAATTCTTCCAAGAGAACATCCTTATACCATGAAGCATACATAGGGTGCCATTCACATTCAAAACCGGCAAAGACCGGAAAGTTAGCATCTTTTGCAGCTTCTCGTACAAGTCTTAGGTATTCGGGGGCTTCCGCTTCTTTCATCCTTATATTTGACCAAGTATCGCGTTCATCGTGCGGATAGGGGCAATGATCGCTGAATCCGAGTGCTGTACAGCCGTCTTTGTTTGCCTGGGCTATATAATCGTATGGAAGAGCGTCGGCATGTTTGCAGAATTTAGTATGAGTGTGGTAGTTTGAAATCATTGGTCTATTGTAGCAATTATTATACATTTATTACATACCCTTTTTAAGTAAGCATACCGTGATTGAATCACATCAATATGGGGCGTTTTTACGACTACCTGCATAATAGAACTCCACTACAAAGGTTCTTGTTTTCCAATTCAGAAAAGGGCTCACTATGTTCCAGTTAGTATGAATCGCACCTTTCTTTTATCTCCTCAACTAGAAGCGTGAAAATATCTTGTATTTCAAAAGGCATTTTCTTTATCAGTTTCTTTGTTTGTTTTGAGATTTGTTACCAAGAATTTCATTGCTCAGTCGCATTATTTGAGGCGTTAGTCTTGTTCGTTCTTTTTCTGTAATCAAGTTATAAATTGGTTTTATTAAAAAAGCGCAGATAAGACTAAAAGCACAGCAAATAATGCCTGCAAAAATTAATTTGAAGAAAATAATTACAAAAAATCCAGTAACAAGTAGCAAAAGACTAATAAAAATCATAATGAAAACAGATTTTTTGCCCGGAATAGTTGCTTGCTTGTCAAGTTTTTTTAACTGTTCAAGTTTGTTTTGTTCAAGTTTGTTTTGGTCTTGCGGAAGATATTTGCTTCTAATATTCTCAACTTCTAAAGCAAGTTGAGCTTTGTACACGTCATCTTTTTTATCCATAAAAAGAAACCTCATTAAGAACGATAATTAGAACGCTCTGTATCGAAGTTCGTTCATTCTACGCTATTTTATGCTTTTTTTGCAATTACTAATAGTCTGAATTTCGAGTTTTCCTAAAATATTGAATACTTGTAAAAAGAAAAGGTTTTTAATAAACTTAAAATTGTATAACGAGGTAGAAATGTCGATTAAAGCTGTAATTTTTGATTTTGGTAATGTAATTTCAAAAACTCAAACAAACAGTTCTTTCTATAAAATGGAAAAACTTACAGGTATTCCGTTTCATGTTTTTAAAAATGCAATGGGAATTCACCGACAACTTTTGGATTTAGGTGAAATAACTGCTGCTGAACTTTATTCGCAAGTTTTAAAGGACAATGGATATTTTTCTGAATCTAATGATAAATATTTATGCAAAAAACTTGGAGATATAGATTTATCAAGCTGGAATAATATAAATAAAAAAGTTTCTAGGTGGGCGATTAATCTGCAAAAACAAGGTTTTAAACTTGGAATTTTATCAAATATGCCGGCTGAATTTCTTGAAAAATATCAATCTTCAATTCAGCCCTTTGTAAAAGCCGATTATGCAGTTTTTTCTTGCAACATAAATATAATTAAACCAAATGAAAAAATCTATAAAATTGCATTAAACGGTCTTGGTATTAATCCGGAAGAAGCTCTGTTTTTTGATGATTTACCCCAAAATATCGAAGCAGCAAATATTTTAGGAATTAACGGAATTCTTTGGCAAAATTATAAACAAGCAAAAAATGAATTTGAAAAACTCATAAAACAAAAATAAGGTTTTATGAAATGATGCAATTTAAGAAGCTAACACATTTTATTATGCTGTATTTTTCTAATTAATTTTGCAGGATTTCCATACCAAAGTTCATTGTCAGGAACATTTTTTGTTACAACGCTACCGGCTCCTATCATTGCATTTTTTCCAATAGTAATTCCTGCAAGTATTGTAGAATTTGCTCCTATGCTTGCACCTTCTTTTATAAGAGTTTTTTCAAATTCTAAAGGGTATTCTTTTGAACGAGGGAAGAGATCATTTGTAAAAGTAACGTTTGGTCCTATAAAACAATTATCTTCTATTTTTATACCGTCCCAAACTTGTACCCCGCATTTGATTGTAACATTATTTCCAATTATTACATCATTTTCTATAAATACATTTGCACAAATATTACAATTTTCTCCGATTACGGCATTTGGTAAAACAACACAAAATTGCCAAATGTTTGTATTTGCACCTATCGTTTTTGATTGTACATCTGATAGCTTATGTATCATTTTTTCCTCTTGTTGTGATGAATAATTTTAAGAAATAATTATTTTTTCAAAATCCGTCTTATTATGAACCATTTCAACATAGATGTCCACATATCAAATGGATATGGCAACCTACCGTCGTCTTTACAGCGGTGTTTCATTTCAAGCTCATCTTTTTTAGCGTCTGCCAAAACATACTTTGGATGTACAAGCGGAAATTCCATTTCTTCAGTCTGCATTCCGGCATATATACTTTTGCGGTTTGTATGAGTTGCATTCTCCCCAAATCCGATATTCGTAATTAAATTTGTTTTTGGTGCAATGCTCAAACCTGATTCTTTCCAGACTGAATAAACCCATGGGCCTGCCCATGAATTTACACGGTTTTCTGCAAGGATTCCAAAATAATGGCACCAGTAAAAATTATATCGTCTATGCTTAAAAAGTTGTGATAAAGCTCCGCTTTTTTTAATTTCAGGCCAGTTTTTCATTGTTATGTCGTTTTTCTTCCATGCACGTGCCCATGTTGCCCAGCCCCAAATATGAATATGCTTTGTAAAATAATAGCTTGTTTCTGCAAGTTCTTTTGAACCGGACTGCTCATCTCCTGAAATCATCATTATGCGTTCATCATCTTTATAAAGTTCAAGCAGTTCATCGCAAAACCTAAAGAAACTTTCGGCAGGTTTGCAGTCATCTTCTAAGATGATAGCTCGTTCAACCTGATTAAAAACCCAGTCTAAGCCGCTTGAAATGCGCTTTTTGCAGCCCATATTTTCATCAGAAAAATTAGTAAAGACTTCGCATTGCCAGTCTACTTTTTCTATAATTTTTCTAGTTTGTGCAACTTTTTCAGCTTCACCGTTTTTCTGCGGTCTTGCGCCGTCTGCAATTATAAAAAGTTTCGGCGGCTTTGCCTTTCGGACATATTCAAAAACTGCACCAGTCGTATCTGGTCTGTTAAAAATAATCATTACAACAGGTGTTTTACATTCGTATTTATCATTTGCCATTATTTGTTCCTTTCGTTAAGTCTGAACGATATAGACAAAGATTTTTTGATTTTTTCGGTTTTTTACCGTAAATAAATTGCAAAACAGTGTTTGCAAAACGTTTTGTCTTCAACTTGCGTGAAAAAAACCTTGTAACTTTGTCAACACATTTGTCAATAAAATCAGGCTTTCGAGGTATTTTGCCTGTGTCAAGTATGTACATTTCACGAATCGTTAAAGTGTGGAAGGCAATCGGCTTTTCAATTAACGGTTCTGAAACTTCTTTAAATTCTCTGTTCAGATAAATGTCACCGGGGTATTGGTAAGGCTGAACTGCATAGAAACCTTCGACATAGCTGGGTTTTATGTCGAAAAGGGTTAAAAGATAAAAGGCCAGTGTGCAGTCGCAGGCACCTTTTGTAAAAAGTTCGTATTTCTGTAAGTCTTCAAGAATAAATTCTGTTTTTGCGGAAAGTTTTTTTGCGAGACTGTTGCTCAAAGCAAAACCACTGCCGCCGCTTGGAAAATAAAATGGAAAATCCTCTCCGTTTTGTAATTTTACAGAACGTTTTGCAAAATTACCGCCTACAAAAA
>JAAYQG010000035.1 GCA_012519415.1 Treponema sp.
CTTCTTGAAACGCCAGAAATTCAAATGCTTATTAGAGCAGAAATAGATCGTCTTATAAGTGCAGAAAATGGTTTCCGTTCATGTGAAAGAATTTTCCGTTTCGAACTTTTGGCTGAAAAATTTCAAGTCGGTAGAGAATTGAGTGCAAAACAAGAAATGATTCGTTTTAAGATTGCAGAAATATACAAAACTCAAATAACAAAAATCTTTGAAGAAGACGATGAATCAAAAAATTAATTTTCTATAATTTTGCGAATAAAGTCTGTAGGCGATTTAAAACTTTGCTTTGCAGACTTTATTCATATTATTCTAATTTTTGCCGAAAAATATACAAATGAAATCAACAAAAAAGTTGTGTTTATGCAGCGTAATCATGTTTTTATGTTTAACTGTATTTTCGCAAAATGGTTCAACAGATTTAGCACCTCTTTCTGGAATTTGGGAAAACTCAAATCGGATAATTTCAATAAGAGAAGATAATAGTTTGCAGTTTGTCTTAAAAACATTTTATGGTTTTTATTTTGATAAAACTGCAATTTTAAATGCATATCTTGATTCAGGTGAAAACGGTGAAACAATTCTTAGAATAAAATACCCATCAGAGAAAAAACCGCAAGCTCATCCAATTGGAGTTATAAACGACAAGCTTTTTTTAGATTTTTATTGCAGAACAAATCTTGAAAGTTCTGAAGATACAAATGTTTATAATGAAAATAATTCACTTTTGTTTGGCTACTGGCGTTGCTGCGGCAATGTAAAAGGCATAGAAGTTGCTATTCCTGCTTCAAAAGAGGAACTTATCTGCTATTATTTTACAAATTCAGAAGTTTATTTTTTGCGTTACTGGCAAGCAGATGTTCCATACGAACGAGAAACAGTCCAAGTTAATGATGGAGATTTTTCTTTCAAAGTTGATAAACTTCTTAAAGTCGGCGATATTGTATATACATGCGTAGTAGGGCGCGGACTTTTTGTACGCAATTTTGAAAAAACAACTTACAAAATAAATGAAAACACTGTTTCTTTTGGAACAGACTCTGAAAAAAAATTACCACTTTATCTATCTCAAGATGGTTCTTTGGTTGCTTTTTCAGAACCCTATATAATTCGTTCTGAAATTACAGATTTAGAATCAACAATAGCTGAACATAATTCACATACTCATAATCCGCTAAAAAATCCACTCGACGTTTTTAAAAGAAAAACAGCGTGGGAAGAAAAACTAGAAAAAATGACAATAAAATAATTTTACTATTCCATAACCCAGTTTCGTAAGCCAATATTTAACCATTCGCTAACACACCCCCCAAATTCGTAGCTCAATCCCAAAGCCAAAACAAGCTTTGTAGTTTGCGCTCGCCGCAAACTACGGCTTTTGCCAGATTAATCCCCAAACTGTAGCTCAATTCCAAAGCTAAAACAGGCTTTGTAGTTTGCGCTCGCCGCAAACTACGGGTTTTGCTAGATTAATTCCAAATTGTAGATTAATCCCAACCAAACGCCCAAGCCACAAGTTTTTGCCCCCGCAAAAACTTGGCGTTTTGCTACCATAATCTCCAAATTTTAGATTAATCCCAAACGCAAAACGCCCCCTCTTGACATACGTATATTATACGTATACAATAAAATCATGGAGGAGCGAATGACACGAGTGGAGCTTGACCGAAAGTTCAAGAAATCTGGCTGGACAATCGTTCACGGAAGCCGGCACGACTTGGCGGTAAGTCCAACAGGTCAGATAATCGCCCTTCCACGCCATAAGGGAGACATTCCGAAGGGAACGGCTCAAAAAATCTTAAAGAGCGCAGGTCTGAAATAGGTTTACTGGTGGGTGGAAACGCCTAATTTTTCTTTGGAGGTATATATGAAATATGTCTATCCTGTAATTTTTGAAGAGGACGAGGGGAAAATCGCTGTTACAGTACCGGATATTCCGTCAACGTACACATTCGGCGATGATATGGCAGATGCTATATTTATGGCAGAGGACGCAATAGCTATGATATTGGCACATTACGAGGATAACGGAATGGAAATACCAAAACCGAGTAATATTAAGGATATAAAGACAAGCGGCACTGTATCGCTTGTTGTTGCCGACACAGACGAATGGCGCAAGCTCGTAGACAACAAGGCAGTGAAGAAAACCCTTACTATACCATCATGGTTAAACAAAAAAGCGGAAAAGGCAGCTATCAATTTCTCACAAGTCTTACAGGAAGCGTTATGCGGCAAGCTCGGAATAGACCTGTAAACCATAATACACAACAAGGAACTCTTTTTAAGACAACCCGACATTTCGCTAACACCCCCCCCAAAAAAAATTCGTAGCTCAATTCCAAAGCCAAAACAAGCTTTGTAGTTTGCGCTCGCCGCAAACTACGGGTTTTGCTAGATTAATCCCCAAACTATAGCTCCAGCCCAAACGCAAAACCCAACCAAACGCAAAACGCAACCTGTACAAATCCGCACTGCACGGACGCAGTGCACAAGCGCCGAGTTTTGTGAAGCAAAACTCGGCACTTTAATCAGACAAGGAAGTCTGATTAAAGTGCAAACTTCGGCGTTTTGCTAGATTAATTCCAAATTGTAGATTAATCCCAACTAAACGCCCAAGCCACAAGTTTTTGCCCCCGCAAAAACTTGGCGTTTTGCTAGATTAATTCCAAATTGTAGATTAATCCCAAACGCAAAACGCCATTTCTAAACATTAAGAGCTTTTTCGGCAGCAACCATATATAGAAGAAAAACAACTACTGAAAATAAAATACCCCAAAAAAGCATCAAAAAGGGCTTAAAAATGCATACATATTAAAAAATATAGTATAATGA